>JAODAU010000206.1 GCA_025463615.1 Microbacteriaceae bacterium
AAGATGTAGAGCGCCAGCATCGGCAGGATGCTCACGACCGAGCCGGCCATGATGATGTCCCAGTCCGAGACGTACTGGCCCTGCAAGCCGGCGAGCGCGATGGGCAGCGTCTGCAGCTCGGGCGAGCGGAGCACGACCAGCGGCCAGAGGAAGCTGTTCCAGCTGCTCATGAACGAGAAGATCACGAGCGTCGCCAGCGCCGGGCGGATGTTGGGGATGATGATCCGCGAGAAGATCCGGAAGTGCCCGGCGCCGTCCAGCGTCGCCGCCTCGTCGAGCTCCCGCGGCACCTGGTTGATCGCCTGCCGCAGCAGGAAGATGCCGAACGCGCTGGCGAACGTCGGCAGCAGGGCGCCGAGGTAGGTGTCGAGCAGCGAGAACGTCTTGAGCTCCACGAACAGCGGCACGATGAGCACCTGCAGCGGGATCATCATCGTGGCCAGGTAGATGCCGAAGACCACGTTCTGGCCGCGGAACGGCAGCCTGCTGAACGCGTAGCCCGCGGTCGAGCTCGTGACCAGCTGCACCGCGGTCGTGATCACGGCGAGCACGAGGCTGTTGAGGATCACCTGCGCGAACGGCCGCTCGGCGAAGAGCCGGGCGTAGGCCCCGAGCGACGGGTCCTTCGGGATCAGCGCTGGCGCGTTCGTGAGTGTCGCGCCGGGCGTGATCGAGGTGATCACCGTCCAGAGGAACGGGAAGAACATCACCAGCGCGCCGACCACGATCACCACGTTCAGCACGATGAACAGCACCTGGGATCGGGTGCGCTCGGGGGTGCGGGCACGCCGCGGCATCCGGAGGGCGGTGTCAGCCATAGGTGACCCACCTCCTCTGCCCGCGCACCTGGATGAGCGTGACCGCGAGGATGACGACGAACAGCATCCACGACAGCGCCGACGCGTCGCCGGCCCGCCCGTAGCGGAACGTGAGGTCGTAGATCTGCTGCACGACCACCTCGCTGGCGCCGTTCGGTCCTCCGCCGGTCATCGCGTAGACCTGGTCGAAGACCTGGAAGCCGTTGATGAGAGAGATCACGATCACGAAGAAGGTCGAGGGCGAGAGCAGCGGCAGCGTCACGCTGAACAGACGGCGCCACCATCCGGCGCCGTCGACCTTCGAGGCGTCGTACATGTCCTGCGGGATCGCCTGCAGGCCGGCCAGCAGGATCACCATCACGAAGCCGAGGTCCTTCCACGCCGACGCGAGGATGATCGACGGCATCGCCCACGCCGGGTCGGTCCACCAGCCGGGGCCGTGGATGCCGAAGAACCCGAGCACGGTGTTGACCACGCCGGAGTTCGGGCTGAGCAGCCACCGCCAGACGAGTGCGACCACGATCCAGCTCGTGACCACCGGCAGGAAGTAGATGCCGCGCAGCAGCGAGCGGCCCTTGAGTGCCGTGTTGAGCGCGAGGGCGAGCGCCAGGCCGCCGAAGTAGACCAGCGGCAGGTAGCCGACGATGTAGTAGACCGTGTGCAGGAAGACGTTGCCGGTGACCGGGTCGGTGAGCAGCTTCGCGTAGTTGGCGAAGCCGACGAACTGCGCGGGCGACAGCAGGTTCCACTTGGTGAGGCTGATCCATGCGGCCGCGACCATCGGGCCGAGCACGAACAGGGTGAGCGGGATCGCGCTCGGCAGCAGGAAAGCCAGCACGACGAGCGCGTAGCGCCCGCGGCGCCTGCGGCCGTCGCGCACCGGGCGCGCGTGCGGGAACTGCGGCTCCTTGTCCGCCAGCACCGTCTGGGCGGCGCTGGTCATGACTCCGCCGGCTGCGGCGCCGCCTGCTCGACCAGCCGCTCGCGCACGAGACGGCCCTGGTCGCCGGCCACGTCATCCGAGTCGAAGGGCGTGGCGAGCACGAGGGCTGCGGCGCCCTGCGCCCAGCTCTCGTCCTGCCAGGTCTCGACCGCGACACCGACGCCGCGGCGGCTCGGGATGAGGGCGGAGCGCAGCGCCGGCTCGAAGCCGTACGACCAGTGCCGCCACGACACCGTGCCCTCCCCCAGCACGATCACGATCTCGGGGTCGAGGGTGTGGATGATGCCCGCGAGGGTGCGGCCGAGGAGGTGGCCCGCCTCGCTGAAGATGCGGGCCGCGCTGGCATCCTCGGAGTCCGCCGCTGCACGCAGGGCCTGGATGCCGCTCTGCTCGCCGATCACGCCGCGTTCACGGGCGATGCGCACGAGCGCGGCCTCGCCGATGTAGGACTCGAGGCAGCCGTGGTTGCCGCACGAGCAGAGCGGTCCGCCGTCGGTGACGGGGATGTGGCCGATCTCGCCGGATCCCCCGCCGGCTCCGCGGAGCACCACGCCGTCGACCACGATGCCGGCGCCGACGCCGGTTCCGATGGTGATGACCAGGAAGTTGTCGTGCTGGCGACCCACGCCGTAGAGACGCTCGGCGACGGCCAGCGCGTTGACGTTGTTCTCGACCAGCACGGGAAGGTTGAGCTCGCGCTGCAGCGTCGCCCCGAGCGGCACCTGCGACCAGCCGAGCTGGGTCGAGTCGACGAGCCCGTTGCCCTGGCGGTCGACGCTGCCGGGCACGCCGACGCCGATGCCGAGCAGGGGCGCCGTGCCGCCGCCGGCGATGAAGCGGCGCAGCAGGGCGACCAGCTCACCCAGGAACGTCGTGGATGCCGCGTCGAACGGCTCGCTCGCCGACCGCACCATCGAGCCGTCGATGCCCACCTCCACGAATGCCACGTGGTCGGCGACGACCTTCACGCCGATCGCGCGGCCGGCGCTCGAGACGAGGCCCAGCATCCGCGCCGGGCGTCCGCCCTGCGAGGGCGAGTGCTCCAGCTCGACGAGGAGGCCCTCGGCGATGAGGTCCTTGGTGAGCTGCGTCATCAGGGCGGGCGAGACATCCAGCGCGCGGGCCAGGTCGGCGCGGGAGGCCGAGCCGTGCGCACCGAGGTGCGCGAGGATCGCCGAGCGGTTGACGTCGGTGCGGGCTTGCGGGCGAAGGGCCAAGGGTATCCTCTTTGTTCAGGACTAAATAAACAATAGAAGTAACTGGCATACTCGTCAAGTGGACATCAACGCAGATGACGAGACCCTCGCCCGATTCACGCTCTACAGCCGTCAACTGCTGGCGGCGTGCCAAAACGACCCGCGCGTCGTGGGGCTGGTGTTCATGGGATCGGGAGCCGCGCATTGGCGCGTGGACGAGTGGTCAGACCACGACTTCGCCGTCGTCTGCGAGAGCGGTGCACAGGAGGCGCTTCGCTCCGACCTCAGCTGGCTGCCGCAGCACAAGTCCCTGGTCACGGTCGCTCGCGAACACCACGACGGCTTCAAGGGGCTCTATGCGGACGGTCACGTGATCGAGTTCGCCGTCGTGGACCGGACGGAGCTGGGCACCTTTTTCGCCAACGACTTCGAGGTGGCGCTCGACCGCGGCGGGGTACGCAAGACCATGGATGCCGTCGCCGCGAAGCCCTTCCCCCTCGCCGCCGCCGATCCCACGCGAGACTTCTCCGTCTTCCTCGTCGCCCTGGTTGTGGGCGTCGGCCGCGCCCGCCGCGGTGAGCGGCTCAGCGCGAACGGCACGATTCGCGCGTTCGCGCTCGAGCACCTGCTGCGGGTGTTCGTCTCGCTGCTCGGCACGGACAGCAGGCTCGACGGTCTCGACGTGACTCGTCGCTTCGAAACCGCGCATCCCGACGTCGCGCGCGAGCTCGATCATGCGCTGTGCTCGGAGTTGGAGACGGCAGGGCGGCTGCTGCTCGACATCGCCGAGAACTACCTTGCCGGGACGTGGGCCGCGTACCCGCTCGACGCGGTCGCGACGGTGCGCGCACGCCTCGGCTGGCGATGAGCGTTCCCGCCTCCCCTCCTGCCCGCCTCCGCCCTGTTGGAAATTCAGGACTTCGGTCAGAGGGCACGCCGGAGGCGCCGGAATCGCTGGCGCGCTGAAAACCACCGCCGACCGAACTCCTGAATTTCCAACAGGGTGACGGAGGGAGGGCGCGGCGGGGCGGGAGGGATGGCGGGCGGGCCCACGCGCAAAGGCGCCGAGGTCGGCGCGGGGCGCGGCGGGTTAGGCCGACTTCTCCTCGCGGAGGGCCTTGTGCGGCACGATCGTGGGCGCGGCGTTCTCGAGAACGGCGGCGCGGGTGACGATCACGCGGGCGATCTCCTCGCTCGACGGCACCTCGAACATGATCGGGCCGAGCACCTCCTCCATGATGGAGCGGAGGCCGCGGGCGCCGGTCTGGCGCAGCACGGCGAGGTCAGCGATCGCCTCGAGGGCGTCCTGCTCGAACTCGAGGATGACGTTGTCCAGCTCGAACATGCGCTGGTACTGGCGCACGAGCGCGTTCTTCGGCTTGGTGAGAATCTCCATCAGCGCGACCTGATCGAGCGGCGTCACCGTGGTGACCACGGGCAGGCGGCCGATGAACTCCGGGATGAGACCGAACTTGTGCAGGTCTTCCGGCAGCACCTCGCCGAACAGGTTCACGTCGTCGCCCTTGCTGTGCAGGGGCGCGCCGAAGCCGATGCCCTTCTTGCCCGCGCGGGAGGAGATGATCTCTTCGAGCCCGGCGAACGCCCCGGCCACGAT
>JAODAU010000209.1 GCA_025463615.1 Microbacteriaceae bacterium
TCCCATGACGAGGCCGAGCAGGATCGCGACGACCGGCGGGAAGTGCCAGCTCACCATCGAGGTGGCGACCACGATGCCGACGAAGGCGGCGATCGATCCGACCGACAGGTCGATGTGGCCGGCGATGATCACCATCACCATTCCGATGGCCAGGATGAGCACGTAGGCGTTCTGGTTCACCAGGTTGATGAGGTTGATCGGGTCGAGCGTGAGCCCGCCGGTCAGGATCTCGAACAGGATGATGATGACGACGAGCGCACCGAGGATTCCGACCTGGCGACCGGTGCCCTGGGCACCGCCGAACATCTTGCCCAGGTCGCGGATGTGGAATCCCGACTTGGCCGGGGTTTCAGGGGTTGCGCTCATTTGCTCGTAACTTTCTTCTTCGCGGAGGTCATGCTTCGCAGGAGAGTCTCGGGATCGGCTTCTTCGGCGGGGAGGTCGTTCGTTATCGCGCCCTCGAAGATCGTGTAGATGCGGTCGGAGACGCCGAGGAGTTCGGGCAGCTCGGACGAGATGAGGATGACGCCCTTGCCGGTCGCGGCGAGGTCGCGGATGATGCCGTAGATCTCGGTCTTCGCGCCGACGTCGATGCCGCGGGTGGGCTCGTCGAGGATCAGCAGGTCGGGGTCGGTGAACATCCACTTCGCCAGCACCACTTTCTGCTGGTTTCCGCCGGAGAGCTTGTTCACGCCCTCCTGCACGGTCGGCGTCTTGATGCGCAGGCTCTTGCGGTACTGCTCCGCGACCGTGTGCTCCTCGACCTTGTTGATCACCGAGAGCTTCGCGATCTTCTTCAGCTTGGCCGAGACGATCGAGTCCTGGATGTCGTCGAGCAGGTTGAGCCCGAGGGCCTTGCGGTCCTCGCTCACGTACGCGAGCCCGTTGTCGATGGCCTCGGAGACCGTGCGGAGCTGGATCTCCTTGCCGTCCTTGAACACCTGGCCGGAGATGAAGTTGCCGTAGGAGCGACCGAAGAGGCTCATGGCGAGCTCGGTGCGGCCGGCGCCCATGAGGCCGGCGAAGCCGACCACCTCGCCGCGTCGCACGTAGAAGCTGGAGTTCTTCACGACCAGGCGCTCGGCGGTCAGCGGGTGCTGCACCGTCCAGTTCTTGACCTCGAAGAAGACCGGGCCGATGTCCGGCACGCGGTCGGGGAAGCGGTTCTCGAGCACACGGCCGACCATGCCGCGGATGATGCGGTTCTCGTCGACACCGCCGTCGCCGACATCCAGCGTCTCGATGGTCTTGCCGTCGCGGATGATCGTGATCGAGTCGGAGATCTGCTCGATCTCGTTGAGCTTGTGCGAGATCATGATCGACGCGATTCCGCGGCCCTTGAGGCCCAGGATCAGGTCGAGCAGGTGCTGCGAGTCGGCCTCGTTGAGGGCGGCGGTCGGCTCGTCCAGGATGAGCAGGCGCACCTTCTTGTTGAGCGCCTTCGCGATCTCGACCAGCTGCTGCTTGCCGACACCGAGGTTCTTGATCTGCGTGTCCGGGTCGTCGTCGAGGCCCACGCGGGCGAGCAGCTCGATCGCACGACGCTTCGCCTCGACCCAGTCGATCACGCCGAAACGGCGCGGCTCGTTGCCGAGGAAGATGTTCTCGGTGATCGAGAGCTCGGGGATGAGGGCGAGCTCCTGGTGGATGATCACGATGCCGGCGGCCTCGCTCGAGCCGATGTCGCGGAAGCGCACCTCCTTGCCCTCGAAGACGATGTCGCCCGTGTAGGTGCCGTAGGGGTAGACGCCCGAGAGCACCTTCATCAACGTGGACTTGCCCGCGCCGTTCTCGCCGCAGATCGAGTGGATCTCGTCGGCGCGCACGGTCAGCGACACGTTGTCGAGCGCCCGGACTCCCGGGAACTCCTTGGTGATCGATCGCATTTCGAGGATCGTGGGACCCTTGGCCGCGTCGACCTTGGGGGCTGGTTCAGCAATGGTCATGACTGGCCCCCTGCTGACCTGATCAGCGGGATGTGTACGTTCACACTTGCGGCAAGCGCATGAGTTTTCAACGCCGGACTACCTTGTCTCGTAAGGGGCGGAAAATTGCCCGCTAACAGACTAAACCCCGTCGGGACGCTTGTCGTCAAGTTGTGAACACAACGACTGGATAACGACTCAGGAATTCTTCACCCCCGGGCTCTGCAGCACCAGGGCGGCCGCCCCGAGCGCCTCGGCCTTCTCGCCCATCGACGACATCACGAGTGCGGTCATCTCCCCCACGCTGGGCACGGCGTGCCGCACCAGGCCGCGCTGGATCGGGGCCAGGAAGATGCCGCCGAGCTCCGCGAGCGGGCCGCCGACGACGATTACCTCCGGGTTGATCAGGTTGGCCACGCTGGCGAGGGCGCGGCCGATGGCGAGGCCCGCGTCATCCAGCACCCGGAGCGTGGCGGAGTCGCCCTGGCGCGCGCGGGTGACGATGTCCGAGATCCGATCGACGCCCGATCGGCTGAGCAGCTCGAGCATCACGGTGATCGACGCGACCGTCTCGAGGCAGCCGCGGTTGCCGCAGTGGCAGACCACGCCGTTGTCGGTGATCGTGTCGTGGCCGATCTCGCCCGTGACGCCGAGGCCGCCGTAGAACGGCTTGCCGTTGAGGATGAGACCCGATCCGATCCCGCTGCCGATCTTGACGAACACCAGGTTCTGGATCTCGCTGTGCGGCCCCCAGGTGACCTCGGCCAGGGCGCCGAGGTTGGCGTCGTTGTCGAAGACGACGGGGAAATGCAGGCGATCCTGCAGGTCGGTGAGCTCGATGCCGACCCACTCGGGCAGGATCGCGCCCTGCACGACCATGCCGCGCCTGCGGTCGATGGGGCCCGGGATGCCTACCCCGACCCCCAGCACGGAGGCGGCCGGGATGCCGTGCTCGTCGAGCATCGCGGCCAGCAGCATGGCGGCCTTGTCGATGCCCTCCTCGGCCCGGTGGCCGAGCGGGAGCTCCACGAACTCCTCGGCGACGACCTCGTAGCCGAGCGTGGTGATGACGATGCGCAGGTGCCTGCGGCCGAAGTCGATGCCGACCGCGACGGACTCGCTGCCGGCTAGCCGCACCAGTGAGGCGCGGCGCCCGGAGCTCGTCGTGGGCCGGGTCTCGACCAGGCCGGCCTCGGACATGATGCGCACGATGTTCGAGATCGTGGCGGTGGAGAGCCCGGTCTGGCGGGCGAGCTCGGCCTGGGTCGACGGGCCGCTCGCGAGGAGCGTGTCGGCGATGCGCTGCTGGTTGCGCTGGCGGAGGGCGGTCTGCGAGCCGGGTTTGCGGCCACCACCATGGTGCGGTTGCGTCGGCGCAGGCATGGGATTGAGGGTGCATCACGTCAGGGCTTGGCGTCAAGAAGTTAACGCAATTGACACCGAACTGTGAGAAATGTGAACGCGGGGTCAGGTGGGGCGCGGCGGGGCCGTCGATTCGCGCACGATCAGCTCGGGCAGGATCTGGTCGTGGCTGGCATCCCGCCGGCCGTTGAGCTCGCTCAGCAGCATGGTGATCGAGCGTCGGCCGATCTCCACGAAGTCCTGCCGCACCGTGGTGAGCGGCGGCCAGTAGTGGGCGGCCTCGGGGATGTCGTCGAACCCGACGATGCTGATGTCGCGTGGCACGTCGAGCCCTCCCTCGCGGAACGCGTGGATGAGCCCGAGCGCCATCTGGTCGTTCGCGGCGAACACGGCGGTGAAGTCGCGGCGGTGCAGCAGCTCGCGGCCGACGTAGTGGCCGAAGTCCGCGGTCCAGTCCCCGAGGATGGGCGGGTAGGCGATGAGGTCGGCGTCGACGATGGCGTCGATGAAGCCCCGCATCCGCGCCTCGGCTTCGATCCAGTCCTGGGGCCCTGCCAGGTGCAGGATGTGCTCGTGCCCGAGGTCGATCAGGTGCTGGGCCGCGAGGCGCGCGCCCATGAACTGGTCCACGGAGAGGCTGTGCTCGTCGCGCCGGGTGGAGTCGAGGGTGACGAGCGGAACCCGGATCTCGAGCTCCTTGATCGCGTCGAACACCCGCACCTGCGGCGCGATGACGATGAGCGCCTCGATCGACTGGTTCATCAGGTATTCGAGCCGGTCGCGGATCGAGTCGTAGTCGCTCGTCGCGAGGCTGGTCGTGCTGATCACGTAGCCCGCCTCGCGCGCCGCCTCCTCGACGGCGTGCAGGCTGGTCGCCGCCCCGTAGTGCGCGGTCTGCGAGGTGAGCACGCCGATCGTGCGCGAACGACTGGTCACCAGCGCCCGGGCGGCCTGGTTGGGCCGGTACCCGATCTGGTCGATCACCTGGAGCACGCGCTCCTTGGTGCTCGGGCGCAGCGCATCCGAGTTGTTGAGCACGCGGGAGACCGTCTGGTAGGAAACGCCCGCCAGCCGTGCGACATCACGGATGTTGGGGGCTCGGACCTTCTCTGGCTCCATGACTTTCGCGTACCCGGCTTCGTTGGCGACGTGTACGTTGCTCTCGGCGTACAGCGCAACCATTATCACCCACCGCGTCGAGCCGGAAGACAGCGGGTGACGGACGACCCGTCACATTCCGCTGGCGGTATATGTCGTCGCCTTCGCGCGGCGCACGCGCTTCACCAGCGCGACGACCAGCGCCGCGACCGCGAGGATGGCCGGCACGAGCAGGTGCGCGCCCGCGAGAACCAGCAGTCCGAGCACGAGCAGGCAGGAGATCACCGCGAGCCACCAGCCGAGCGACCAGCGTGCGAGCAGGCGCACGGCGGCCAGCATCCCGAGCGCGTAGACCGCGACCATGCAGCTGGTGTGGATGAGGATGAACGGGGTGAGGTCGAGCCCGGTCGCCACGAGGGCGGCGAGGTAGACCGCCGCGAGGATGCCGACGACGGCGAGGCTGCGACGGGGGATTCCGCCCGACTCGGCGCCCCGCGCCATCCATTTCGGCAGGTCACCGTCGCGCCCGAGCGATGCGCCGAGCTTGGCGAACGCGCCGAGGTAGGCGTTGAGCACGCCGAGCGAGACGACCGCCGCGATGATCGCTACGAAGGCCGAGCCGATGCCCGGCGCGGTGCGGGCGACGAGGTCGAGCAGCGGCGCGGTGCTCGAGCCGGGCGCATCCCCGAGCACGGCGACGGTCACGACCTGCAGGGCGAGGTAGGCGATGCCGACCGCGGCGATGGCGATCGCGGTGGCCAGCGGGATGGTGCGGCGCGGGTTGCGGAACTCCCCCGCGATGTGGGTC
>JAODAU010000215.1 GCA_025463615.1 Microbacteriaceae bacterium
AGCCCGCAGCCGGCGCGGTCGTAGCGGATGAGCCGGCATCCGCGCGCGAGACCCTCGTAGAACGCACGCTCCTCGGGCAGCTCCCAGCTCAGCTCGAGGTGGCTGAGCCACCCCGAGACGTAGACCACGGGGCGACCCGATCCGACCGTGGCGTAGGCGACGACGGTGCCGTCACCCGTCTCGACGCGATCGATGCGCTGCTGCATCCGTCCATTGTGGTCCCGGTCAGTCGCTCTTGGAGCAGGTCTGCTGCTGCGCGGTCTGCCCGGTGATCTGGCTGGGCAGCACCACCGTCCCCGCCTGGGCGGTCGCGGTCGGCGCGGGGCTGCCCGTCGGCGTCGGGGCCGTCGTCGCCGGCGCGTTCGGGTCGAGCACCGCCGCCTTGCCGAGCGTGCCGCTCAGCTGGATCGGCTTGTCGGCGATGAGGGCCGCGTTGAGCACCGACGCCGCGGACTGCACGGCGAGCACCCGGCCGGATGCCGCGGGGTCCGGCACCGTCGGGTACTGCACGAACGTCATGTTGCCCAGCCCCACGTTCTTGAGGGCGAGCGCTATGGAGACCATCGTGTTCGGGTTCGTGAGTCCGTCGCTTAGGGACATGTTGGTCGCGGCGGTCTTGGCGATCGAGTAGAGGGCCAGGGGGTTCCCGAGCACGCCGCCGGAGGTCAGCTTGCGGGCCAGGGCGGAGAGGAAGATCTGCTGGTTGCTGATGCGCCCGATGTCGCTGCCGTCCGCGACCCCGTACCGGGTGCGCACGAACGCGAGGGCGGTCGGCCCCACGAGCGTGTTCGACCCGGCCGGGAGGTTGAGCCCGACGTGCCCGTCTTTGATCGGGGTCGCGAGGCAGACGGTCACGCCGCCGACGGCATCCGACATGCCGATCACGCCGTTGAACGTGATCTCCGCCGCGAACGGGATGGTGATGCCGGTCAGCTTCTCCGCGGTCAGCACGACGCAGTTGAGCCCTCCGCGACCAAGCGACGCGTTGAACATCGATCCGGTGGTCGCGGGCGCGCTCGTGCCGTTCGCGCGCGGGCAGGCCGGGATCGACACGATCAGGTCGCGCGGGAAGCTCACGACGGTGGCGCTCTTATGGTCGGCGGAGATGTGCAGCAGCATGTTCACGTCGTTGTTGCCGGCGCCGGAGCTCGCCGCGAGGTTCTTGCTGTCGGAGAACCCGGGCTGGTCGGTTCGCGTGTCCGTGCCGACCAGGAGGAGGTTCACGCCGCCCTCGATCGCGCCGACGTTCGGAGGCGGCTGGATCGCCTTGCCGTTGCCGTCGGTGAGGTGCACGCCGGCGCTGATGCTCGACGTGACCTGCCAGATCGCGATGCCGGCGATCGAGACGCCGGCGACGATCGCGACCGCGACGGCGATCCCGATGACCCGGAGGATCGTGGCCGCCGGGCCGCGGGAGGCGAGCCGTCCGTGCCGGATCGGGTCGGCATCCACAGCGCGGGGCGGAACGGGCCGCTTCGGCACGCCGTTCGTCACTGGGCAGCGCCCGACATCGCGGCCTGGCGGGCGTGGTGTCGCCGCGCCTTCATGCGGTTGCCGCACTCCGCCATCGAGCACCAGCGGGCGGAGTTGGGCTTGCTGTGGTCGAGCAGGAACTTGTTGCACTCGTCGTTGGCGCACGCGCGCAGGCGGCCCGGGAACTCCCGTTCGACCCGCGACCACTCGATCACGAGGCCCGCGTACGGGAGCACGGATGCCGCGCCCTCGAGCTCCCACTCCACGCCATCCGGCCCGAGGCGGGGCGCCTGCCGCACCCCCTCGAGGAACGGGGAGAGGATGGAGGCATCCGCGGTTCCCCGGATCACCCCGTGCAGCGCGTCCCTCAGTGCGCTCATGCGCGGGTCGTCGAGCCGGTCGACGATGCGGCCGTCGATCACCGGGGCACTGTTCAGCAGCTCGAGGAGCTCGTGTTCGCGTGACGTCATCTAACCACTATAGGATGATTCGCAGGTTAGATCCATTCAGCGAGCGGGGACCACGGCATGTCGGAGCAAGCGCAGGGCGTCGCACGGATCCCGCTCAACACCTTCGCGATCGGGTTCGGCCTGGTCGGCCTGGCTGAGGTCTGGAGCGCGGCGGGCACCACACTCGGCCTGCCGACCCTGCTCGTGCAGGCGTTCTGGGCGATCGCCGCGGTGGGCTGGTTGTGGCTGATCGTCGCCCACCTGGTTCACGGCGCCCGGAGCCCCGACACGCTGCGATCCCAGCTGCGCAACCCCACCCAGGCGCCGATGGCCACCCTCGTGCCGACGACCGCGATGCTGCTGGCCGCCGACCTGCACGACTTCGTGCCCCTCGCGGGCCTCATCCTCTTCATCGTCGCGGTCGTGGCCGCCGCGCTGTTCGCGGGCTGGCTGATCGCGACCTGGCTGCAGGGCGGCCTCGCCCTCGAGTCGGTGCACGGCGGCTATCTGCTGCCGACCGTCGCGGCGGGTCTCGTCGGCGCCGACGCCGCCGCACACGTCGGGCTGCAGCTGCTGGGCTGGGCGCTCTTCGGCGTCGGGGTGTTCTTCTGGGCGGTCATGACCGTGATCGTCGTCCTGCGGCTGGCGCTCCGGCCCTCCCTGCCCGACCCGCTCGTGCCCACGATGGCGATCCTCGTCGCGCCGCCGGCGGTCGGCGGCATCGCCTGGTTCGCGCTCGACGGCCTGCACGCCGGGCCGGTTGCCGCGATGCTGGCCGGGCTAGGGGTGCTCCTGCTGCTGGTGCAGCTGGCGCTCATCCCGAAATACCGTCGGCTGCACTTCTCGCTGGGCTTCTGGTCGTTCACGTTCTCGACGGCGGCCGTCGTCGCGGTGACGGTGCTGTGGGTGCGGATCGCGGATTTCCCGGGCTGCAAGCCGGTGACCGTGGTGCTCCTGGCGGCGGTGACCGCGTTCATCGCCGCGATCGCGGCCCGGTCGCTCGTGGCGCGGTTCTCGCGGGCCTAACGCGCCAGAAGTGCCTCCACCTGTTCGACCACCAGGTCGGGCCGGGAGAGAAACGGATGGTGCCCCGTCGGCAGCTCCACGCTGCGGGTCGCGCGGCTCGCGTGGTGTCTCTGCAACCCGACCGAGGTGCTGCGGTCCTCGGCGCAGACGAGGTACGTCGAGTCGACGCCCTGCCAGCCGGCCGCGCTGGTGGGGGTGACGAAGGCGGCCGCGGCCTGCGCGGTGACCCGATCCCATGCTCCGCGCCGGGTGGCGGCGTCGGCGTCCTGCAGGAAGCGCGCCGCGAACGACGCCTCGTCGTACCCGGCGAGCGCGAGCGTGCCGTCGCCGTTGTCGCCGATCGAGACCGGGTCGGGCTCGTCGCCCACGATCGCGGCCTGCGCCTGCCCGACGTCGGGCAGGTAGGAACTGATGTAGAGCAGGTGCGCGATCGACGGATGCCGCCCCGCCTCCGCGATGACCGTGCCGCCGTACGAGTGGCCGACCACGATCGCGGAGTCGACGGCGTCGAGCTCCGCGCGCAGCGCCGCGGCATCCTCCACCAGCCCACCGGCACCGCCCTCGCCGCACGACGGCAGCGCGAGCGCCCGACTCCGGATGCCGGTGCGCTCCTCGAGAAGATCGGCGGCCGGCCGCCACCACCACTCGCCGTCGCGCCCCAGGGCGCCGTGCACGAAGATCAGTTCCATGGGTGTGACGGTACGCGTGCGACGTCGGTGAACGGGGTCTGTCTGCCGACAGCGGAACCGCTAGTCGCCGGCGCGCACGCTCCGCCGGAACCGCGCCGGCGTCATCCCGGTGGCGTCGCGGAACGCGCGGCTGAACGCCGATTCCGAGCGGTAGCCGCTCTCGGCCGCGATGGTTGCGACGTTGCGGTCGTCGGTGCGCAGCAGCTCGGAGGCCGCGATGAGTCGTGCCCGCGCCACGAACGCGCCGACCGTCGCGCCGGTGCTCTCGCGGAACCGGCGCATCAGGGTGGCCCGCGACATCCGCGCGAGCGAGGCCAGCGACTCGATGGTCCAGTCGTCGCCGGGGTCGGCGATGATCCGCTCGACCAGCTCGGCGATTCGAGCGTCCCCGGCGGCCGTCCACAGCACGGGGCCGTCGGTGCTCGACGTGCGGAGCACCATCGCGAGCAGGACCTCGCACAGCGCCGACATGATCGCCGCCGTGCCGTCCCCCTCGCTCTCCGCCTCCGTACGCATCAGCGAGCTGAGCGAACGCACCATCGTGTCGGTTGCGGGCGAGTCGCCGAACGAGATGCGGACCGGGTCGGGCAGGCTCCGGAAGAGCAGGGTGCCGGCACCCGCGCCGAACGCGAAGTGGCCGCAGAACAGGTCGATGACGCCCTCCCCCGCCTCGCTGCGGGTGGTAGTGAACGACTCGCCCCGGCTCTGGACGATCCCCTGGGCCGCGCCGTCGCCTGCCGTCAGGAAGGTGTGGGGCGCGCCGCTCGGAATGATTACGACGTCGCCGGCCCGCAGGTGGATGACGTCCTGCCGCACGATCAGGTCGACCTCTCCCTCGAGCAGCACGTGGAACGGCGCCACGTGGGTGCCGTAGGTGACGTCCATGCGCGTCGCGGGGGCGAGCAGGCAGTGCTTGTCGAGGGTGGCGGTGGGCCGTGCCAGGTCGAGCAGGTGGCTCACGACATCCACTCGGGTGATCCTCTCGGGCTGAAATACGACACTGAACGATCTATTAGTAACAGCGTACGCCTGGAAGAGTCGAAGCATGACAATCACAACCCCCGGTGCCCAGTGCAGCACCATCGCGCCGACCATGCTCACCGCCGACGTTCTCGTCGTGGGCTTCGGCAAGGGCGGCAAGACCGCCGCGCACGCGCTGTCGGATGCCGGCAAGCGCGTCATCCTCGTCGAGCAGTCCGAGAACATGTACGGCGGCACCTGCCCCAACGTCGGCTGCGTGCCCACCAAGATGCTCGTGCACCTCGCCAGCGGCAGGCGCGGCGACGAGGACGCCCAACAGTTCTTCGCCACCTCGATCGCGGGCGTGCGCGCCCTCACTACCGCGTTCCGCGCCGGCAACTTCAGCGGGCTCAACGACAAGGAGACCGCGACCGTCATCACCGGGTCCGCCCGCTTCGTCGACGCGCACACCGTGGTGGTGGGCGAGGGCGACGACCGCATCGCGGTCACCGCGCCGACCATCCTCATCAACACCGGCGCGGAGCCCATCCTCGCCGACATCCCCGGCCTGGCCGAGAGCAGCCACCTCGTGAGCAGCACCGACCTGATCCAGAAGGATGCGCTCCCCCGCCGCCTCGTCGTCATCGGCGGCGGCTACCTCGGCCTCGAGTTCGCCGCGATCTACCAGCGGTTCGGCAGCCAGGTCACCGTGCTCGAGGCGTCGGATCGACTGCTCGGCCGCGAGGACGACGACGTCGCCGAGGTCGCGACGAGCATCCTCGCCGGCGACGGCATCCAGCTCGTCACCGGCGCCGAGGTGCGCCGCGTGCGCGACGAGGACGGCATGGCCGTCATCGAGTACGAGAAAGGCGGCCGGTCGCTCAGCATCGAGGCGGATGCCGTGCTCTCCGCCACCGGACGCCGCCCGGCCATCGCGGGCCTCGACCTCCCCGCCGCTGGGGTGCGCACGACGGAACGCGGCGCGATCGAGGTGGACGACCACCTGCGCACCAGCCAGCCGCACATCTTCGCGCTCGGCGACGTTAACGGCGGCCCGCAGTTCACCTACGTGTCGCTCGACGACAGCCGGATCGTGCTCGACCAGCTGCTCGGCGACGGCACGCGCACGGTGAGCGACCGCGTCGCGGTGCCGCACACCCTGTTCATGACGCCGCCGCTCGCGGCCGTCGGGCTCACCGAGCGCGAGGCTCGCGCGGCCGGCCGGCACATCCTGGTCGCGAAGGAGAACGTGGCCGACATCATCGCGATGCCTCGCGCGTACGTGATGGAGGAGACCCGCGGCATGATGAAGTTCATCATCGACGCGGACACCGACCAGATCCTCGGCGCCGCGCTGCTCAGCATCGACGCCCAGGAGCTGATCAACACGGTCACGCTGGCCATGCGCCACGGCATCACCGCGACCCGGCTCAAGGACGCGATCTATACGCACCCCAGCTCGACCGAGGCCTTCAACGAGGTGATCGGCAAGGTCGTCGGCTGAGCCTCACTCCGCTGTGACCCGCAGCACCACCACGCGCTCGGGGAACGACCCGGGCGCCTGCAGCCCGGTCACCGCGAGCGAGCGCCCGCTCAGCACCACGCCGGTGCCGTCGCCGTACCAGGCCGGGTCGGTGCGCCCGCCGTCGGGCGTGCCGACCACCACGGGCGCGACGCGGTAACGACGGGAGGGGTCGAGGCCCGGGAGGGTGAGGCGGCGGCGGGGCGCGACATCCGACCGGCCCAGGTAGGCGAGGAACATGAGCGCCTCGGACCGGTCCTGCGCGACGACCCCGTAGACCTGCAGGCTCGGGTCGGTCGGGTCGGCGCGCACCACGTCGCCCGAGTGCATGAGGGCGCGGTGGGCCTTGTAGAAGTCGATCCACTCGGCGAGGTCGCGACCCTCCCGCTCGGTGGCCTCGGTGAGGTCCCACTCGATTCCGAAGTGGCCGAAGACCGCCGTGCCCGCGCGGAACGACAGCTCGTGGCGCCGGCCCGTGGTGTGGTTGAGGCCGGAGCCGATGTGCGAGCCGAGCAATTCGGGCGGCAGGAGCTGCATGGTCCAGCGGTTCATCTGCTGGCGGTCGAGCGCGTCGAGGCAGTCGCTCACCCAGACCCGATCCGTGTGCTCGATCACGCCGAGGTCCACCCGCGAGCCGCCCGACGAGCAGGACTCGATCTCGAGGCCGGGGAAGCGACGCTTGAGCTCGGCCATCAGGCGGTAGGCGGCGAGGGTCTGCTCGTGCACGCCTGCGACCCCGGTCGGGAACGTGCCGGCGTCGATGAGGTCGCGGTTGTGGTCCCACTTGATGTACGCGATGTCGTACTCGGTGAGGATGCTCGACATCCGCTCCAGGATGTGATCGTACGCCGCCGGGATGCCCAGGTTGAGCACCTGCTGGTTGCGCCCTCGGATCGGCAGCCGCCCGTCGGTCTGCATGATCCACTCGGGGTGCGCCCGAGCCAGGTCGCTGTCCTCGTTGATCATCTCCGGCTCGAACCAGAGGCCGAACTCCATGCCGAGCGCGGTCACGTGCTCCACGAGCGGGGAGAGGCCGTTGGGCCAGACGCCCTCGTCCACGGTCCAGTCGCCGAGGCCGCTGGTGTCGTCGCGGCGGCCGGTGAACCAGCCGTCGTCGAGCACGTACCGCTCGACGCCCAGCGCGGCCGCGCGGTCGGCGAGCTCGGTCAGGCGGGCGAGGTCGTGGTCGAAGTAGACGGCCTCCCAGACGTTGAGCGTCACCGGCCGCGGCCGGGTCGGATGCGTCGGCCGGCCCCGCAGGAACCGGTGGAACCGCTGCGCCTGCTCGTCCAGCCCGTCGGAGTACGCGCCGTACAGCCACGGCCCCCGGTAGCTCTCGCCCTCGGCGAGGCGCATCTCGCCGGGCAGCAGCAGCTCGCCGCCGCCGACCACCTGGAACCCGGTCGCGAGCCGCTCGGCGTAGTGCCGGTGGTTGCCGCTGAACGCGACGTGGATGCCCCAGACCTCCCCGTGCCGGAAGCCGAAGCCCGGCGTTCCGACGCTGAGGATGGTCGCGGCATCCGCCCCTGTGCGCCCCTTGCGCCCCTCGCGCTCGTGGATGCCGACGCCCAGCTCACGGCGCTGCGGCACCCGCTCGCGGCTCCAGCGGCCCGCGAAGTCGAGGATCTCGCGCGCCTGCTCGGGGATTGGCAGGGCGATGTCGAGGTCGGTCACCGTGTATATGCCGGATGCGGCATTCTTCAGTTCGGCGCGGGCGCGCAGCAGGCCGCTCGCCAGCAGCTCGAGCTCGATCACGACACGCAGCCCGGCGATCTCGTCGCGCGCGTGGAAGGTCGCGACGCCGGCGCCGGTCTCTATGAGGTTGCCGTCGCGGCGTGACTCCCCGGTGACCTCGATCGACGTCACCGTGAACTTCGGCGACCAGTCGGCGCCGTCGCGGTGGCCTGCGACCCCCGGCTTGCCCTCCCAGCCGGCGTGATGTTCCGGCAGCAGGGCGAGGCGCACGGGTTGGTCGACGACGTTGCCGCTGGCCGGCTCGGGGGCCGCGACCGCGATCGCGCGCACGTCGTGCAGGGACTGGGTCCCGAGCGCGGCGCCCCAGTGCAGCACGGCGGGCAGCCGACCCTCCGTGGCGTCGAGCAGCACGCTCACGCCCGCCGCCTCCAGGTGCACGAACGCGTCGGGCGCCGAGAGCACGACGTCGGGAACTGGTGAGGGCATGGCTTCTCCTGTGAACGGTGCTACGAGCGTACGGAGAAACGCAGCTCCAGCGTGCGTGCCTCCGGCCTGAGCAGGGCGTCGGGCCAGGCATCCGGCCCGCAGGCGCGCGACCCGAGCCCGTTCTGCGCGGCGTCGAGGTAGAGGTGCGTCGCGACCGGGGTCGGCAGCTCGTGCTGGTGCCGCGCGCGGTCGACCTGCTGCGCGGTGTGACGGGCGAGGGTGAAGCCCGGGCGCCGCCCGCGGGTGTCCGGCTCGGCATCCACGCGCAGCCAGTCCGCGCCGCCGCGCGCGAGTGCGAGGCTGCGCAGGTCGCTGCGGTGCCCGCTCTCCTGCGGCCAGGCGTAGGCCACGGTGAGGTCGTCGATGCCGGCGCGGTAGCGCCCGACCAGGACGCCGCGGCGCGAGTCCGGGTACGACTCCCCCGGCCCCGTGCCGAACCACTCAGCCCCGTCGACGTCGACCGGCAGGTCGAAGCGCACGCCGAACCGCGGCCAGACGATGGTCCAGCGCGTGGTGGGCACGAGCTCCAGGCGCAGGCGCACGTCGTCGCCGTCCGCCTCCCAGCGCTCGGTGAGCGTGACGGCCTCGCGAGTGTCGGCGGCGGCCCAGCGCGTGGTGCGCTCGAGCCCGTTCGCGAAGCGCGCGACGTCGACCACGCGCGGGGTGAGCCGATCCAGCCCGGCCTCGCGCCATTGCGACGCGTACGACGGGCCGGGGATGCCGAGCCCGCGACCCTCCATCGGGTCGCTGACGTCGTAGCTGCCGAGGTGGTTTCCGCCGTCGTTGTCGGTGGGCGCGCGCCAGAGCTCCAGCCGCGGGCCGGTGACCGGGGTGCCGGCGAACGCGACGAGGCGGCCGTCGGCGAACTCGGCCGGGCCGAGCGAGAAGCGGCCGGCGGCATCCAGTCGTTCGCCGAGCGAGCTGCGCCTGGCCGCCGGGATAAGGCGCATTGAGAGCTCTGCCTGCGCCGCGGCGATCACGTGGCCGGCCGGGGCCCAGGATGCGTCCTCCGCCAGCGCCGCGCAGACCGTGAACCACAGCTCGCCCGGGCCAGCTGCATCCACCGTCACCTCCGCCTGCGCGGACTCGCCCGCCGGGAGCTCCCCGATGTCGAGCGTGCCTGCGGCAACCTCGACCCCGTCGCGCTCGACGTGCCACGGGAAGGCGAGATCCGAGGCATCCGCCGAGTGCCGCAGGTTGTGCACGGTCACCCGCACGGTCTCCCCGGCCGTCTCGATGGCGAATCGGATCGGCGCGGTCACCGCCGCGAACTCGACCAGCCCGGGTGTGGGTGTGCCGTCCGACAGCACCATGCCGTCCATGCAGAAGTGGCCGTCGTGCACCCCGGTCTCGCCGAAGTCGCCGCCGTAGCCGAAGAACTCGACGCCGTCGGCGGTGCGGGTGCGGATGCCGTGGTCCCGCCACTCCCACACGAAACCGCCGTGCAGCCGGGGATACCGGTCCACGAGGTCTTCGTAGAGCTCGATGCCGCCGGGGCCGTTGCCCATCGCGTGCACGTATTCGCAGAGCAGGAACGGCTTGGTGCGCTGGCGAACGGACTGCGCGACCGACGCGTTGTACAGCGGCATCGTCGAGTCGCTGCCGATGCTCGCCACCTCGGCGATCGCCGGGTACATGCGCGAATAGACGTCCGTGTAGTCGCCGGCGTGGTCGCCCTCGTAGTGCACGGGTCGCTCGGGGTCGCGCGCGTGCACCCAGTCGGACATCGCGGCCAGGTTCGCGCCGGTGCCCGACTCGTTGCCGAGCGACCACATCACGATGCTGGGGTGGTTCTTGTCGCGCTCCACCGTGCGCTCGATGCGGTCG
>JAODAU010000337.1 GCA_025463615.1 Microbacteriaceae bacterium
CATCGGGCTCCCGGATGCCGCGCTCGGGGAGGCCCGCGACCGGGTGCGGGCCGCCGCCGCGAACTGCGGCTGCCCGCTCTCGACACGCAAGATCACGGTGAACCTGTCGCCGGCATCCCTTCCGAAGCACGGATCGGGTTTCGACCTAGCGGTGGCGGTCGCGTCGCTCGCCGCGGCGGGCGACATCTCGGCGGAGTCCGTGGGGCGCGTCGTGCACATCGGCGAGCTGGGCCTCGACGGGCGGCTCCGGCCGGTCGCGGGAGTGCTGCCGGCCGTGGTCGCGGCCGCCCGCGCAGGCGCCTCGACGGTGATGGTGCCCACCGGCAACGCCGACGAGGCCTCGCTCGTGCCGGGCATCCGCGTGGTCGGAGTGGCGTCACTGCTCGACGCCGCGATCTGGCACGGCGGCGAATTCGAGCCCGTGCCTGTGGAGCCAGTGGCCGCGGTCGCGCGCCAGGAGGCTGTCGCCGATGCGCCCGAACCGGACCTCGCGGATGTCGTCGGCAACGAGGAGGCCGTCGAGGCACTGATCGTGGCCGCTGCCGGTGGCCATCACATGTTCATGGTCGGGCCGCCCGGCGCGGGAAAGACGATGCTGGCGACCCGCCTCCCCGGCCTGTTGCCCGATCTCGACACCGATGCCTCCCTCGAGGCGAGCTGCGTGCGTTCGCTCGCCGGCCTGGCCGTCGGCGATTCACTCGTGACCCGGCCGCCGATCGAGTCGCCGCACCACACCGCGACGGCCGCCGCTCTCGTGGGCGGCGGGAGCGCCGTCATCCGGCCGGGCGCGGCCGCGCGCGCCTCGCACGGCGTGCTGTTCCTCGACGAGACGCCCGAGTTCGCGCCGGCCGTGCTGGACGCGCTCCGGCAGCCGCTCGAGTCCGGGGTCATCACGATCCATCGAGCCAACGCCGTCGCCTCGTTCCCTGGTCGATTTCAGCTGGTGCTTGCCGCCAACCCGTGCCCGTGCGGGCAGTACGGCGCGCCGGACTCCGATTGCGCCTGCCCGCCCACCTCGCGACGGCGCTACCTCGCGCGCATCTCCGGGCCCCTCCTCGACCGCATCGACATCCAGCTGCGGGTGGCGCGCGTGACGTCCACGCAGATCCGTCTCGACGACGGAACCCGCTCGACCACCGCGGAGGCGCGTGCTCGCGTCGCCGCGGCACGGGCGGCCAGCGCGGAGCGACTCCGTGGCACACCCTGGCGCGTCAACTCGGCGGTGCCCGGCGCGTGGCTGCGATCCACGGGCCGCCGCCTGGATGCCCGCACCACAGCGGGCATCGATCGCGCGCTCGAACGCGGCGGCCTCACGATGCGGGGATACGACCGCGTGCTCAGGCTCGCCTGGACGATCGCCGACCTGGAGGGTACGGATCGCCCGGACTCCGACCAGGTGGGCAGGGCGCTCTACCTGAGGAGGTCGGTGTGAGCGCGGTCGGCGGTGTGCCGGGCCTCGACGGCGCCGAGGCGAGGCAACTCGTGCGAGCGGTGTCGCCGACCGACGGAACGCCGTCGCAGGTGGATGAGCGGGTCGCGCGGGCGGGCTGGTCCGGCATCACCGAGCCCGGCGACCGCATCGCCGGCGCGCTGGTGGAACGCCTGGGCGCGGCGCCGGCGCTCGCCGCGGTGTTCGCGGGCCCGTCGCCCGCGGAGCTCGGTGAACTGTTCGGCACGGATGCGCCCACCGCGAAGGAACTGGAGGAGGCGCTGGCGCGGTGGAAGCCGAGGCTTCACGGTGAGCCGGTCCTGCGTTCGCTCGCCCAGGCCGCGCGCTGGGGTGCGCGCCTGCTGATACCGGGCGACGCGGCGTGGCCGGTCGGCGTCGACGATCTCGGCCCCCATGCCCCCATCGCGCTGTGGCTGCGCGGGAACGAGCACGCGCTCGCCTCCACGGCGAGGTCGGTCGCGCTGGTGGGCGCGCGTGCGGCAACAGGGTACGGCGAGCACGTCGCCATGGAGGCGGCCGCGGGTCTCGTCGAGCGCGGCTTCACGGTGGTCTCCGGCGCCGCGTACGGCATCGACGGGATGGCGCACCGCGCCGCGCTCGCCGGATCCGGCACCACCGTCGCCTTCCTCGCGGGAGGGGTCGACCGCTTCTATCCGTCCGGGCACGATGCGCTGCTCGCCAGGATCGCCGATGTGGGCGCCGTCGTCTCCGAGCTGCCGTGCGGGGCGGCGCCGACACGCTGGAGGTTCCTGCAACGCAACAGGCTGATCGCAGCTGCGAGCTCCGCGGTCGTGGTCGTGGAAGCCGGACTGCGATCGGGCTCGCTGAACACGGCGCACCACGCGGCATCCCTCGGGCGCCCGATCGGGGCGGTGCCGGGCCCGGTGACGAGCGCGGCCTCGGCAGGCTGCCACCGCCTGCTCCGGGAGGCGATGGCGACCTGCGTCACGAGCGCCCGTGAGATGGCCGAACTCGTGGAGGACGAGGAGTCTGTCGAGATCTCCCGAGATGACATGGATCCGGAGGCCGTGCGCGTGCTCGACGCCCTCAGCACTCGCAGCCCGCGCGCGGTCGACGACATCGCGGCGCGCGCGGGGCTCGGGGTGCAGCCCGTCATGGCCGTGCTGGGGGCGCTCGCGCTCGACGGCCGGGTAGCCGAGAACGAGCGCGGCTGGGTGACGCGTCGGTGAGATCTCAGGCGAGGTGGCGTCGCACGAATCGTCCCGCGCTCTCGAGCGCTTCGACGGCCTGGGGAAGCGATTCGCCGGCCGATTGGAAGACATGCGACATCCGGGGGAAGACTTCGAGGGTCGCGGCGACGTCGGCGGCGGCGAGTCGGGTCACCAGCCGGTTCGAGTCGTCGAGCAGCACCTCGTACGAGCCGACCTGCACCAGAACCGGAGGCAGACCGACGAGGTCGGCGAACAGGGGGCTGACCAGCGGGCTGTCGAGTCCTGTTCCCCCGGTGTAGGCGAAGAAACCGGCGCGTATGGCGTCGACCGTGACGATGGGATCCACCCCGGCCTTTGAGGTGTAGCTGTCGCCGGCCATGGTGAGGTCACTGCCGGGGGAGAACACCACGGCGGCCCGGGGGAGCGGCAGGCCGGCGTCGCGCGCGGCGACGAGCAACGAGAGTGCAAGGGCGCCGCCGGCCGATTCACCGCCGACCACGATCTCCTCTGCTGGAACCTGCTCGAGAACGCCCCGATAGGCCGCGAGCACGTCGTCGAGCGCGGCGGGGAACGGATGCTCCGGCGCCAGGCGATAGTCGACCGACAGCCCTCGCGTGCCCGACGCCCGCACGAGATTCGCCGCGGGCCCCAGCGCGGTGCGCGGCGACCCGGCGACGAAGGCGCCGCCGTGGATCCAGAACAGGGTGCCGCGGGGCGAATGGCCGTCGATGACGACCTCGAGGGCCGGGATGCCTCCGGCCTCGGTGTCTCGGAGTCGGACATCCTCGGGCACAGGACGGTTCGCCAGCACCTCAGTGAAGAATCGGCGCTGACGGGAGATGAACTCCGCCATTTCGGCAGAGAGCGGGATGGCTGCAGGAAGGGTGATCTCATTCATGTACTGTTCGAACAGGATTCCTGCGATTAATATTCCTGGGAATGCAAAGGAGGACGGATGACCGAGGATGCCCGACTGGCGAGCCTGTTCGCGCGCCTCGTCCGCGTGCAGGTCGAGCTCTTCGACCGCGTCGATGCCCGACTGAAGAACGAGACCGGCATGATGCTCATCGCCCTCCTGCCTATGCGTGTGGTGGCGGGCCGGCCCGGGTGCCGCGTGCAGGACCTCGCCGACGGGCTCGGGATCAGCGTCGGCGGAGCGAGCAAGTCGGCGGACCGTCTCGTCGCTTCGGGGTGGGTGAGTCGTGCCGGCAATCCCGGCGATCGGCGGTCGTCGGTGCTCGAACTCACCGACGAGGGGGACCGCATGCTCGCCCTGGGCGAGAAGATCATCGCGGACGAGATGCGCGCACGGGTCCTGGCGCCGCTGGGCAGCGCTGGCCTCGAGGCCTTCGCGGCCGCGCTCGACCGTCTGGATCCGACGGCGGACGCCGGATGACCTGTCGGTGAACTTTCGGACGCCGGAGCGGGCTTCCTCCGCCTGCCCCATTCGCCGCCAATAGGCTCGGTGCATGAGGCACTCCGCATGACGCAATTCGGCCAGTATCCGCGACCGCTCCACACCGTCGCGCACATCAGCGACACCCACTTCCTCGGCGGCGGTCGCCCGCTCTACGGCGCGATTCCGAGCGAGCAGAACCTGCTGCACGCGATCGCGCAGCTCGAGAAGTCGGGCACGCGCCCCGAGGCCATCGTCTTCACCGGCGACCTCGCCGACCTGGCCGAGCCGGACGCCTACAGCCGCCTGCGCGAGATCGTCGAGCCGGCGGCCGCCCGCATGGGGTCCACGATCGTGTGGGTCATGGGCAACCACGACGAGCGCTTCCGCTTCGCCGCCGACCTGCTCGACGAGCCGGAGACCACCGAACCGCAGGACCGGGTCTACGACGTCAACGGGCTGCGGATCATCTCGTTCGACAGCACGGTTCCGGGCTACCACCACGGGGACATGACCGACGCGCAGCTCGCCTGGTTAGCGGACGTGCTCGCGACGCCGGCGCCGCACGGCACGCTCCTCGCCCTGCACCACCCGCCGCTACCGACCCCCGTCGACCTCATGGCGCTGATCGAGCTGCAGGGCCAGCACCGCCTGGCCGAGGTGATCCGGGGAACGGATGTCCGCGGCATCCTTGGCGGCCACCTGCACTACACGACCCACGGCCTGTTCGCCGGTATCCCCGTGTCCGTCGCGGCGGCCACCTGCTACACGATGGACCTCAGCGTGCCCGAGAACGGGCTCTCCGGCGTGGACGGCGGCCAGGCGTTCAACCTGGTGCACGTCTACGAGGACACGATCGTGCACTCCGTGGTGCCGGTCGACTCGTTCACCCAGGTCACCGGTTTCAGCGACGTCTTCCTCGACGCGATCGAGGCGATGACCCCGGAGGAGCGCCTGGAGACCTTCTCGAGCAAGTCCTCCACCTTCAGCGCCGCCGAGGCCGAGCCGTCCGGGACAGCACCCGCCTAGCCTTCTCGTCGTGACGAGAGAGGGAGGGGCATTCGGTTCCAGGAGCGTCCCGCGCACGGCTGCGCCGCG
>JAODAU010000238.1 GCA_025463615.1 Microbacteriaceae bacterium
GGCCGCGCCTGGGCACCGGTCGTGCCGCCGGGGGCCGTGCCGGGGCCACCGGCGAACCCGCCCGGCGCACCACCGCCTCCTCCCCCGAAGCCGCCCTGCGACCCGCTCACCGTCGGCCCGGCCGTGACGATCGATCCGGTGTGCCCGGTCGACACCGTCTCGATCGTGTACGCGGCGGGGGCCAGGAGCGCGCTCACCAGGGTCAGCGCGAGGGTGGCGGTGGCGAGCATCCGCCCCCGGTTCGGCAGCAGCAGGAGCGCCGCCGCGACGAACGAGAGCACGAGCACCACCCACTTGAGCCAGGGCAGCCAGTCGGTCGCCTCGGTGAGCAGGGAGTAGGCCCACATGCCCGATCCGAGGGTCGTCGCGGCCAGGATGATGTGCGCCCACGCCTCCCCGCGCCGCGACCACAGAAGGCTTCCGCCCACCGCCACCACGCCCGCCAGCGGCGGCGCGAGCGCCACCGTGTAGTACGCGTGGAAGATGCCGGCCATGAAGCTGAACGCGAGCGCGGTCACCACCAGCCAGCCCGAGAACAGGAACAGCACCACCCGCCGCGGGTCGGTGCGCGGGGTGCGCCAGAGCAGCACGAACCCGACCACCATCACCACGAGCGCCGCCGGCAGCAGCCAGGTGATCTGCCCGCCGATCTCGCCCTCGAACAGGCGCAGGATGCCGGTGGCCCCCCAGTTGCCCCCGGCGGTGCCACCGCCCCCGACGCTCCCCGTCTCGTCCCCGGTGATGCGCCCGAGCCCGTTATAGCCGAAGGTCAGCTCCAGGAAGCTGTTCGTCTGGGAGCCGCCGATGTACGGCCGCATGCTCGCCGGCACGAGCTCCACGATCGCCACCCACCAGCCCGCCGACAGCACGAGCGCGCCGAGGGCGCCGAGCAGGTGCAGGATGCGCGTGCCGAACCGGCGCGGCGACATCCACAGGTACGCGGCCGCGAGGCCCGGCACGATGAGGAACGCCTGCAGCTGTTTGGTGAGGAAGCCGAGTCCGATCATGGCCCCGGCCCACAGCATCCAGCGCAGCCGGCCGCTCTCGATGCCCTTCAGGGTGAAGAAGACGGCCAGCGTCATGAGCAGCACGAGCAGCGCATCCGGGTTGTTGAAGCGGAACATCAGCGCCGCGACCGGAGTGAGCGCGAGCACGCCGCCCGCGACCAGCGCGGTGCCGACGGAGAAGTGGCGGCGCACGATCACGTAGAGCAGGGCGACGGTGACGACGCCCATGATCGCCTCCGGCAGCAGGATGGCGAACGACGAGAGTCCGAACACCCGCACCGAGAGCGCCATGAGCCACAGGCTGGCCGGCGGCTTGTCCACGGTGATGGCGTTGGCGGCATCCGAAGAGCCGTAGAAGAAGGCCTCCCAGTTCTGCGAGCCGGCCTGCACGGCCGCGGAGTAGAACGAGTTCGCCCAGCCGCTCGACGAGAGGTTCACGAGGTAGAGCAGGGCGGTCGCGATCATCAGGCCCAGGAGCGGCGCCTGCCGCAGCAGCCAGGCGCGCGGGCGGCTGAGGGATCGGGTGACGGGGAGCGTGACGCGGTCTGCGGTCGAGGTGGTCATCATCGTGCGGCCTTCTGTTCGAGTCGGGCGGATGTCGTTTCACTGCTGTCAGGTTGCGCTGCGGCCCGGTGCCGCCTGAACACCCACACCCGCAGCAGCACAAAACGCAGGATCGTCGCCACGAGATTGGCGATCGTGAGCACCAGGAGCTGCATTCGGGCAGAAGCTCCTGCGTTTTGTGAATGGAGGGCGAGGAGGGCGCCGCTCGTGATCGCCCAGGAGAGGGCGAAGACGACGAGGCCCTGGAACTGGTGGCGCACCGCTCCCGCGCGGCCCTGCACGCCGAAGGTGAAGCGGCGGTTCGCGGCCGTGTTGCCGATCGCCGTGATGAGCAGCGCCAGGAAGTTCGCCACCTGGCCCGGCACGAACCGCTCGAGCACGAGGTAGAGCAGCGCGTACGCCGCCGTCGAGAGCACCCCGACCGCGCCGAAGCGCACCACCTGCCCGAAGAAGCTGGGGCGTCGCGGCGGGTCGAAGGGGCGCCGGCCGAGCTCCGCGTAGATGCGCTCGACCGGCACGCGGCCGGTGAGGATGGAGCGGCTCACCCTCAGCATCCCCCTCAGGTCGTCGCGGGCCGTGGAGACGATGTCGACCTTCGAGTCGGGGTCGTCCACCCAGTCGACGGGGACCTCGTGGATGCGCAGGCCGCTGCGCTCGGCGATCACCAGCAGCTCGGTGTCGAAGAACCACCCGTCGTCCTCGACGAGGGGGAGCAGCTGCTGCGCGACCTCGCGCCGCACCGCCTTGAAGCCGCACTGCGCGTCGCTGAAGTTCACCGACATCGCGCCGCGCAGCAGCAGGTTGTAGCCGCGCGAGATGAACTCGCGCTTGGCGCCGCGGGCCACCCGGGAACCGGAGGCGAGGCGGGTGCCGATGGCGACATCCGAGTGTCCGGAGAGCAGCGGCGCCACCAGCGCGGGCAGCGCGGCGAGGTCGGTCGAGAGGTCGATGTCGAGGTAGGCGACCACCTCGGCGGGCGAGTCGAGCCAGACCCGGCGCAGCGCCCGTCCGCGGCCCTTCTCCGCCAGATGCACGGATGCCACGTGCGGCAGCTCCGCGCAGAGGCGGTCGGCGATCGCGGCCGTCGAGTCCGTGCTCGCGTTGTCGGCGATGGTGATGCGCCACGGCACGTCGAACTCGGCCGTCAGGTAGTCGTGCAGCGTGCGGACGCTGTGCTCGAGCGCGACCTGCTCGTTGAAGACGGGCAGGGCCAGCTCGAGGGCGAGGGTATCGGGTGAGTGGGCCATCCCGACACTATTCGCGGCGGGGCTATGGCTGGCCTATGGTGCGGGTATGGGGCGGGTATGCGGTTGCCGAGTAGCTGCTGTGGGCCCCTTCGAGTGCCTCAGGGACCGGTCGCTGAGGTTCTCGAAGCGGCCCTTCGAGTGCCTCAGGGACCGAGGTTACTTCTTGTCGCGCATCCAGTGCTCGCGGCGGAACAGGCGGCCGAGCCGGTCCGTGAGGAACGGGCCGCCGTCCTCGTCGGGGTCCTCGTGGAAGGCCTCGGGGCCCTCGGGGGCGGGCAGCTGCGCGGCCTGCTCGTCGGTGAGCGAGGTGTGCACGGCGCCGGCGGTGATCGTGGCGACCTGGTCGCGGTCGACGAAGCGGAGCCCGGCATCCGTGCGCACGGCGATCCCGTCGAACAGGTCCAGCTCCTCCACCTGCAGCACGTGGTGCACGGTGCCGATCTCGGTGCCCGAGGCGCTGAGCACGGGGGTGCGCTTCTTGATGGCGGTGTACGCGATGGGGGTCTCGTCGGTCATCCGTCCAGTCTAGGAATCCGGCCGCCGGGGTCCGCAGACACGCAGCGAACTGGGAGCATCCGGGCGTAAATTCTTACCAAGCCCGTTCGGGCTGAGGAGGCACGGATCATGGCTGTCAGGCTCACTCGTTGGATTCCCGCGGCCGCCGCGGTTGTAGTCGTCGCGGCGGGGGCGATCGCTGTGCCCATTGCGGCCAACGCGACCGCAGACCTCGCGCCCAAGAACGCCGAGCAGGTGCTCGCGCTGATGGGCTCGAGCAAGGAGGACACGTTCTCCGGCACGGTCACCACGACCACCAGCCTCGGCCTGCCGTCGCTGCCCTCCGTGGGCGGATCGGCGGGCTCGGATTCCTCCGGCCTCTCGTCCATCCTGAGCATGCTCTCGACCCCGCAGAACGTGCGCGTGTACGTCGACGGGCCCACCAAGCAGCGCGTGCAGGTGCTCACGAACATGGCCGAGCAGGACGTCATCCACAACGGCACGGATGTCTGGGCCTGGGACTCGAAGAAGCAGACGGTCGAGCACACCACCCTCGCCTCCCGCACCGAGACCCCGAAGCCGACCGCCACGCACTCCCCCGCCGACATCGCGCACCAGCTCGTCACGAAGCTGAAGGGCTCCACGAACCTCAGCGTCGGCACCACGGTCAAGATCGACGGCCGCGACACCTACACGCTCGTGCTCACCCCGAAGGTGTCGGACACGCTCGTGAAGAACGTCTCCATCTCGGTCGACGCGCAGAGCGGCCTGCCGCTCGCGGTCACCGCCAACGCGCGCGGGCAGAAGGACCCGGCCGTGAGCGTCGCCTTCTCCAAGATCGACCTCTCGACCCCGGCCGCCTCGCTCTTCGACTTCACCGCGCCGAAGGGCGCGAAGGTGACCGAGCACGTGGCGCCCTCGCACCAGTCGGTCAAGTCGCGCCCGGGCCCCGTCTCGCCGGACATCGATAAGAACAAGCCCACCGTCGTCGGCACCGGCTGGGATGCCGTGGTCGTCACCCCCGCGAACGCGCAGCTGGTCGCGGGGCTGGGTTCGGCATCCGTCGCCAAGCAGCTCGGCGCGCTCACCACGGCCGTTCCGGAGGGCCGCGTGTTCCACACCTCGCTGGTGAACGTGCTGCTCACGACCGACGGGCGCGTGATCGCCGGATCCGTATCGGTGGATCGCCTCGAGGCGGTAGCTTCGACCAAGTGACCGACGCCGCCATCCTGACCCAGGGGCTCACCAAGCGCTTCGGCGCGCACCTGGCCGTGGACGGCGTCGACCTGAGCGTGCCGCGTGGCGCGGTCTTCGGCTTCCTGGGGCCGAACGGCTCCGGCAAGACCACGACCATCAGGATGCTGCTGGGCCTCGCCTCCGCCACCAGCGGAACGGTCAGCGTGCTCGGCAGCCCGATGCCCACCGCGCTCCACCGGGTGCTCCCCCGCGTCGGAGCGCTGGTCGAGGGGCCGGGCTTTTACCCGTTCCTCTCCGGAGCCGACAACCTGCGTCGCCTCGACGCCGCGGATCGGCACGCGCCCTCGCGCACCCGGGATGCCCGCGTCGCCGCCGCCCTCGACCGGGTCGGGCTCACCAACGCCGGGCGCAAGAAGGTCAAGGCGTATTCGCTCGGAATGAAGCAACGGCTCGGCATCGCCAATGCGCTGCTCACCCCGCGCGACCTGCTCGTGCTCGACGAGCCCACGAACGGGCTCGACCCGCAGGGCACGCGCGAGGTGCGCTCGCTCGTCGGGTCGCTAGCCGCCGAGGGCACCACGGTCTTCGTCTCCAGCCACCTGCTCGCCGAGATCGAGCAGATGTGCACCCACGCCGCGGTGATGAGCGCCGGGCGCCTGGTTGCCCAGGGCACGCTCGACGAGCTGCGGGATGTGGGGGCGCCGAGCATCCGCCTGGTCACGCCCGATGCCGCGGAGGCCGCCAGCCTGCTCGGCACGCTCGGGCTGCAAGCGACCACCTCGTCGCACGAGTCGGGGCTCGCGGTGATGACGGCCGCCCTCGCGCCGGGAACGGATGCCGACGCGATCCTGCCCGCGCTGGTGGCGGCCAGCATCCGCGTCCGAGGCTTCTCGATCGACGAGCCCAGCCTCGAGGACCGCTTCGTCGCCCTCACCGGGGAGGGATTCGATGTCGCAGGCTGAGGTCGGGCCGCGCGCCCCCGGGCTCGCGCTTCTCGGTTCGGAACTCTCCGTGCTGTTCCGGCGGCGGCGCACCTGGGCGATGCTCGCGGCGCTCGCGGCCGTGCCGATCCTCATCGCCGTGGCCGTGCGGCTGTCGTCGCGCGGCGGACGCGGCGGCCCCGCGTTCCTCGACCAGATCAGCCAGAACGGGCTGTTCGTCACCCTCGCCGGGCTCACCATCGCGGTGCCGCTGTTCCTGCCGCTCACCGTCGGGGTCGTCGCCGGCGACACGATCGCCGGGGAGGCGAGCCTCGGCACGCTGCGCTACCTGCTGATCGCGCCATCCGGTCGGGTGCGTCTGCTGCTGGTGAAGTACGCCGGGGCGGCCGTGTTCTGCGTGGCCGCGACGCTCGTGGTCGCCGTCGCGGGGGCGATCATCGGGGTGGCGCTGTTCCCTGTCGGGCCGGTGACGCTGCTCTCCGGCGACACGGTGACGGTCGGGGAATCGCTCGTGCGGTCGCTGCTGATCGCGCTCTACATCTCGGTGTCGCTGCTCGGACTGTCGGCGATCGGGCTGTTCGTCTCGACCCTCACCGACGTGCCGGTCGGCGCGATGGCCGGCACGATCGTGCTGGCGGTCGCGTCGCAGGTGGTCGACTCGCTGCCGCAGACGGAGGCGGTGCATCCGTGGCTGTTCAGCCACTACTGGCTCGGGTTCGCCGACCTGCTGCGCCAGCCGATCGCCTGGGACTCGTTCGGCCAGAACGCGCTGCTGCAGCTCGGCTACATCGTCGTGTTCGGCGCGCTGGCCTACGCCCGCTTCAGCACCAAGGACATCCTGAGCTGAGCTGCGAAGCCCCAGCGGATCGAGCTCGTCGAGATCTCACGAAGTGATAGCCGTGGGGGAGATCTCGACAAGCTCCATCCGCCTTGGGGTGCGTGCCATGACGGACAAGGGGCGCAACCCGCCGCATCCGTAGGCCCCTCACCGGCGTGTCGGGAAGGATGTCCGTCACCGCGCGCGGGCTCCCGCGCGCGGGCTCCCGCGCGTCGAGCGCGCGCCGGCATAGCGAGCCACGGACCCGGGGTGACCACGCTCGCCCGGTCGCCGCGATTCGCGGGTCAGAGGCGGGCGAGGCCCGCCTTGAGGTCGGCGATGAGGTCGTCTGCGCCCTCGATGCCGACCGAGAGGCGCACGATGTTCTCCGGCACCTCGAGCGCGGTGCCGCGCACCGACGCGTGGGTCATCTCCGAGGGGTAGCCGATCAGCGACTCGACGCCGCCGAGCGACTCGGCGAGTTGGAACAGCTCCGTCGACTCCGCGAACTTCCTTGCCGCGGCCGGTCCTCCGGCGAGCGCGAGCGAGATCATGCCGCCGAAGCCGCGCATCTGCCGGGCCGCGATCTCGTGGCCGGGGTGGTCGGCGAGGCCGGGGTAATAGATGCGCTCGATCGCCGGATGCCCCACCAGCGCCTCCGCGATGGCCTGCGCGTTCTCGGAGTGCTGCCGCATGCGCACGGGGAGCGTCTTGATGCCGCGTACGGTGAGCCAGGCATCCATCGGACCGGAGACCGGACCGACCGCGAACTGCAGGAAGCGCACCTTGTCGGCCAGCTCGTCGTCGTCGATCACGACGGCGCCGCCGAGCACGTCGGAGTGGCCGCCGAGGTACTTGGTGGTGGAGTGCGTCACCACGTCGGCGCCGAGCGCGAGCGGGGTCTGCAGGTACGGCGAGGCGAAGGTGTTGTCCACCACGACGAGCACGCCGGCGGCGTGGCCGAGCTCAGCGAGCGCCGCGATGTCGGTGATCTTCATGAGCGGGTTGCTCGGCGTCTCGAGCCAGAGCACGCGGGTCTCGGGCGTGAGGGCGGCGCGCACGGCATCCAGGTCGGTCATCTCGACGGTGTCGAGCGTGACGCCCCACGGCACGAAGACGCGGTTGACGAGGCGATGGGTGCCGCCGTAGACGTCGTTGCCCATGACCACGTGGTCGCCCGGCTTGAGCACGGCGCGCAGCAGGATGTCCTCCCCCGCCAGCCCCGACGAGAAGCTGAAGCCGTGCGCCCCGCCCTCGAGCCCGGCGACGAGCGTCTCGAGCGAGGTGCGGGTGGGGTTGCCGCCGCGGGCGTACTCGTAGCCGCCGCGGAATCCGCCGATGCCGTCCTGCACGAAGGTGGAGGTCTGGTAGATCGGCGGGATCACCGAGCCGGTGGTCGGATCGAACTCCTGGCCGGTGTGGATGGCGCGGGTGGCGAAGTCAAGCGGTTCAGGCACGTGGTTCTTTTCTGTTTCTCGTTGCTCGAAGGAGGCGTTACTCGGAGAGGTAGGTGAGCAGGTCCTGCCGCGTGAGCACCGCGACGGGCTTGCCGTCCTCGGTGACCAGCAGGGCATCCGACCGGCCCAGCGCTGTGCGCGCGGCACTGATCGGCTCATGCACACCGATCAAACCGAGCGGCGCCCCGATAAATTTCCCGACCGGGTCGGCCATCGACGCCTCGCCCGTGAACACGGCCTCGAGCAGCGAGCGCTCGTCGACGGCGCCGACCACCTCGCCGATCACCACGGGCGGCTCGGCGGTGAGCACCGGCAGCTGCGAGACGCCGTACTTGCCCATGATCTCGATCGCGTCGCGCACCGTGTCCGACGGGTGCGCGTGCACCAGGTCGGGGATCGCGCCGGTCTTGCTGCTGATGGCGTCGCCGACCGTCTTCTCGTCCGAGACCTGCGTGAAGCCGTAGGACTGCATCCACCGGTCGCTGAAGACCTTGTTGAGGTAGCCGCGGCCGCCGTCGGGCAGCAGCACGACCACGACGGCATCCGCCGGCAGGTCGCGCGCGGCCTTGAGGGCGGATGCCACGGCCAGCCCGCTCGACCCGCCGACGAGCAGCCCCTCCTCGCGGGCGAGGCGCCGGGTGTACTCGAAGGATTCCGCGTCCGAGGACGCGATGATCTCGTCGACGACCGACGGGTCGTAGGCCGCCGGCCAGAAGTCCTCGCCGACGCCCTCGACGAGGTACGGGCGGCCGGTGCCACCGGAGTACACGGAGCCCTCGGGGTCGGCGCCGATGATGCGCACCGCGCCGTTCGAGACCTCTTTGAGGTACCTGCCGACGCCGCTGATCGTGCCGCCGGTGCCCACGCCCGCCACGAAGTGGGTGACCCTGCCCTCGGTGTCGCGCCAGATCTCGGGACCGGTGGTCTCGTAGTGGCTGAGCGGCCCGTTCGGGTTGAGTACTGGTTGGGCTTGAACGCCCCCGGGATCTCGCGCGCGAGGCGGTCCGAGACGGAGTAGTACGACTCCGGGCTGTCCGGCGCGACCGCGGTCGGCGTCACGACGACCTCGGCGCCGTAGGCCTTGAGCACGTTGCGCTTCTCCTCGCCCACCTTGTCGGGCAGCACGAAGACGCAGCGGTAGCCGCGCTGCTGGGCCACGAGGGCCAGCCCGATGCCGGTGTTGCCGGAGGTCGGCTCCACGATGGTGCCGCCCGGCTTCAGCAGCCCGTCGCGCTCGGCCGCATCGATGATGCGGGTCGCGATGCGGTCCTTCGAGGAGCCACCGGGGTTGAGGTACTCGACCTTGACGAGGATGGTGGCGGCGACGCCATCCGTCACTTTGTTGAGCCTGACGAGGGGCGTGTCACCCACGAGATCGATGACGCTGTTGGCGTACTTCATGGTGCCCCAGCCTACCGGCGGCGCCTGCGACGTTACGGGGTGGAGCGTCGCGCCCGCCGGGCGTCGAGGATGAGCAGCAGGACGACCAGCGGAATCGACAGCACCAGCGCCGCCTGGATGAGGATGCCGCCCACCTGGCCGAGCGGAGACGCCACCCCCGACGCCGTCGCGCCCAGGATCGACAGGTTGTAGATCGCGTGGAGCGCGATCGGCACGAGCAGGTTCCCGGAGGCGCGGCGCACGAGGTAGAGCGCGCTCCCGAGGAAGAGCGCCGACAGGGTCTGGGTGATGACCTCCGACAGCCCGATGCCCGAGAACACGTTGTCGAGGTGGATGGCGGCGAAGAGAACCGTGCTCGCGACGAACGCCGCCCACTCCGGCCACCCCGACCCGCGGAAGCCCGTCAGCAGGATGCCGCGGAAGGTGAGCTCCTCGGAGGCCGCCGCCGCGAGCACGAACACGATCGTCGCGAGCAGGTACGCGGGATCATCCTGCGCGTGACTCTGGAACCGGTCGACGGCCAGCAGTAGGAGCGGTCCCAGCAGCAGCGCGGCGGGGAACGCCAGCCAGCGCCGGGAGGTGCGCCTCGCCTCGAAGAGCACCGGACGCCACCATCCGAGCGCCACCATGAGGATGACGGCCGCGACCAGGCAGATTCCGATCGGCCCCACAACCCGGCCGAGCGTCGCCGAGGTCGCGCCGAGGGGCTCGCGTGTCAGCGAGGGGACGAAGCTGAAGACGACGATCTGGAAGACCACGAAGAACGCGACGCCGATCCACCACCGCGGGCGGAAGCGGGCGTGCGGGGTGGGAACGAGCAAAGACATGGGGGGGACCTCCGTCGGCCAGGATCGGGACATCACCCGGTCGGCGGTGATGGTTACGTGACCATCCGATCTTAGCGGCAGATCTCGACGAGCCCGATCCCGGTCAGTGCTGCGTGACCTGCTCGGCGTAGAGGCGCGCGTAGACGCCCTCCTGCTCGATGAGCTGGTCGTGGGTGCCGCGCTCGACGATGCGGCCCGCCTCGACCACGAAGATCACGTCGGCCGCGACGATGGTCGAGAGCCGGTGCGCGATCGCGATGGTGGTGCGCCCGCGGGATGCCTCGTCCAGGGCCCGCTGCACCACCCGCTCCGAGATCGAGTCGAGCGCGCTCGTGGCCTCGTCGAGGATGAGCACGGCCGGGTCCTTGAGCAGCACCCGCGCGATGGCGATGCGCTGCTTCTCGCCGCCGGAGAGCCGGTAGCCGCGCTCGCCCACGATCGTGTCGAAGCGGTCCGGGAAGCTGTCGATGGTGTCGTAGATGTTGGCGGCGCGGGTGGCGGTCTCGAGCTCGGCATCCGTGGCATCCGGCTTGGCGTAGCGCAGGTTCTCGGCGATGGTGGCGTGGAACAGGTAGGTCTCCTGGCTCACGACGCCGATGTTGGCCACGAGCGACTCCTGCTCGAGGTTGCGCACGTCGTCGCCGGCGAACAGGATGCGGCCGGCGCTCACGTCGTGGAAGCGCGGCACCAGGTACGAGATCGTGGTCTTGCCCGCGCCCGACGGCCCGACGAAGGCCGCGAACTGCCCGGGCTCGATGTCGAAGCTGAGCCCCTTGAGGGTCGGCGGAGTCGCCGCGCCCGAGTCGGGGTAGGCGAACACCACGTCGTCGAACTCGATGCGGCCGAGCTGGGCGCGATCCACCGGGTGGGCGTTCGGCCGGTCGGCGATGGCCGGCTTGAGGTCGAAGTACTCGAAGATGCGGGCGAACAGCGCCTGCGAGGTCTGCAGGTCGAGGGCCACGCGCATCAGCCCGAGCAGCGGCCACATGAGGCGGGCCTGCACCGTGGTGAAGGCGACGATCGTGCCGGCGGTGACCCCGGCATCCCCGCCCAGGATCAGCCAGGCCGCGCAGATGTAGATGACCGCCGGGATGATGGCCAGGAAGATCTGCACCATCGCGAAGAACCACTGCCCGCTCATCTGCTCGCGCACCTGCAGGCCGATCTGGTTCTGGTTCTCCTTCTGGTAGCGCCCGATCTCGGCGCCCTGCTGATTGAAGCTCTTGGCGAGCAGGATGCCGGAGACCGACAGCGTCTCCTGCGTGATCGCCGTCATGTCGCTCAGCGACTCCTGCGTCTTCGTGGCGATCTTGGCGCGCACCCGGCCGACCCGGCGCTGGGCGAGCACGAGCAGCGGCATCAGGATGATGGCCACCACCGTCAGCTGCCAGGAGAGCACGAGCATCGACACGAAGGCCGCGATCACGGTCACGGTGTTGCCGAGCACGCTCGAGACGGTGTTGGTGAGCACGTTGGCCACGCCGCCGACGTCGTTCTGCAGGCGCGATTGGATGATGCCGGTCTTGGTCCTGGTGAAGAACGCGAGCTCCATGCGCTGCAGGTGGGTGAACAGCGAGACGCGCATCGCGCCCATCACCTTGTTGCCGACCGTGGCGGTGAGGTAGGTCTGCCAGACGCCGAGCGCCGCGGATGCCACATAGAGCAGCACCATGATGAGCACGATCTCGAGCAGCACCGGGAAGTTGGGGTGACCCCCCTTGGGGAAGAGCCCGAAGTCGAAGGCCCGCTTGGTGAGCAGCGGCGGCAACACGCTGAGGCCGGCGCCGATGATCACGAGCACGGCCGTGGTGATCAGGGCGACGCGGTACGGGATGAACAGCCGCGCGATGCGGCGCAGCAGGTCGGGGATCTTGGGGGCCTCGGCGTTGGCGGCCTTCTGGGCATCCGTGTCCCCGGCGCTGATGCGACCGCCACGACGGCCACCGCCCATTCCACCGCCACGCATTCCGCTCACCGGATCACCCTACGTCGGGCGGATGACACGTCCCCCGCGATTCGCGCTGGGCGCAATCGCGGGGGACGGTCGTCTACCCCTTCGTGGAGCCCGCGAGCAGGCCGCGCACGAAGAACCGCTGCAGCGCGAAGAACACGATGAGCGGCACGAGGATCGAGATGAAGGCGCCCGCGGTGAGCAGGTTCCAGTCCTCGCCGCGCGCGCCCGTGATCTCGGCCAGCAGCTTCGTCATCGGCGCCACCTCACCGTCGGCGAACACCAGCGCGACCAGCAGGTCGTTCCACACCCAGAGGAACTGGAAGATGGCGAACGACGCGATGGCCGGCAGGGTGAGCGGGAGCACGATCCTGAAGAAGATCTGCCCGTGCCCCGCGCCATCCACCCGCGCCGCCTCGATCAGCTCCCGGGGGATCTCGGCGATGAAGTTGTGCAGCAGGAAGATCGCCAGCGGCAGGGCGAAGATCGTATGCGCGATCCAGACCTGCGTGTACGACCCGCTCGCGTTCAACCCCTGGAAGATCTCCACGCCACCGATGTTCAGCCCGCGCGAGAACAGGCTGAGCAGGGGCACCAGCGCCATCTGCAGCGGCACGATCTGCAGGGCGAAGACGCCGATGAACATCCAGTTCTTGCCGCGGAAGTCGATCCACGCGAAGCCGTACGCGGCGAGCGCCGCGATCGTCAGCGGGAAGACCGTCGCAGGCAGGGTGATGGCGATCGAGTTGATGAACGCCTGCCCGAGGTTCAGCTGGCTGTTGCCCGCCTTCAGAACCGTCGTGTAGTTGTCCAGCGTGACGCCCGGGTTCGCGAAGAAGGTCCACCATCCGGTCGTGTTGATCAGCGCGGCCGGCCGGATCGAGGAGACGAACAGGCCGAACGTGGGGATCGTCCACAGCACCGCTATCACGAGCGCTGCGATGGTCGCACCGCGACTGGTGAGCCGCCTCTTGGTGCGCTTGGTGATGCTGCGTTCGCCCTCGCGTTCGCCGGCCCTGAGCTGGCGCTCGGTCGACGAGTCGATCGGAAGGTCGATCGGGGTGACGGCGCTCATCGGATCTCCCTCTGCTTCTGGATCTGTCGTGCGTTGTAGATGACGATCGGCAGCACCAGGATGAACAGCACGACGGCGAATGCCGCCGACCTGCCCACCTCGAAGCCTTTCCACTGCGTATACATCTCGTTCGCGATCACGCTCGTGTCGTTCGCGCCGGCCGTCATCGTTCGCACGATGTCGAACACCTTCAGCGACGCGATCGAGATCGTGGTCAGAACGACGACGAGCGAGCTGCGGATGCCGGTAACGATCACGTTCCAGAACCGCTGCAACGCGTTCGT
>JAODAU010000273.1 GCA_025463615.1 Microbacteriaceae bacterium
CCGGTGCTGCTGGCGACGGTGACCGGATTCCTGCTCATCGGTGCCTGCTCCGCCATCGAGGCCGGCGTGGTCGCCACGTTCGGCAACCACAGCCCGGAGTCCGGCCTCGTGCTCGCGATCTTCTCGATCGGCTCGCTCATCGGCGGCCTGTCGTTCGGCCACCTGCCGATCGGGCCGTGGGCGCTGGCCCGTCGCGTGTTCGTCGTGTTCATCGGGATGGCGCTGGCCGCGGCATCCCTCAACTTCTGGTGGCTCGCCGCCACCCTGCTCGTCGCGGGGATCGGAATCGCGCCCGCGCTGGCCGTGATGTTCGGCATCGTGTCGGCGAGCGTGCGGTTCAGCGAGACGGCGGAGGCCTACGGCTGGGTCGGCACCGGACAGCTGATCGGCGCGGCCCTCGGGTCGGCGGTCGCCGGCTTCCTCATCGACCAGTACGCGGCGCCCGGCGCGTTCTGGATCGCGGCAGGGCTCGCCTTCTTCGCGTTCCTGGTTCCCACGATCTTCCGCCGCGCCCACCCGGATCTCCGCGGCCGGGACGCGAGCCCGCAGCCGGACACCGAGCCGGTGGACGTGCAGCCGGGCTGATCCCGCGGCCTACGGGTTCTGCAGCGGCCGGAGCACCTCGGCCTCGACGGCGAGCTCGGCGAGCAGCTTGTCGAGGATGGCGCTCTCCTTCTCCCCCGGGTGGAACACCCCGTCGGAGATCTGCGCACCCGCGAACGGCATCTCCACCTCGGCGCCGATGCGCACGAGGCCGACGCCCATGATGACGGGCTCGAGCGCGGTCACGCCGCGCGTACCGCCCGAGACGCCCCCATAGCTGACGACTCCCACCGGCTTGCGCCACCACTCCTGCGAGAGGTAGTCGATGGCGTTCTTGAGGGCCGGCGAGAAGCTGTGGTTGTACTCGGGGGTCACGAACACGAAGCCCTCGGCGGCGCTCACGCGGGCGCTCCAGTCGAGGGTGTGCTGGCGCGTGTACTTGCGCAGCCGCGGGTGATTCGGCTCGTCCATGAACGGCAGGCCGATCTCGGCGAGGTCGGCGAAGTCGATCTCGAAGCCGCGTTCCGCGGCGACACCGCGCACCCATTCGGCGATCGGCAGCCCGATCCGGCCGGGCCGGACGCTGCCCACGACGATCATGATCCTGGTCACTGCTGCTCCCGCGGTGCTCGTGGTGGTTGACACATCACCCTACCTCCGCGGGAGCGCAGCATCCTGGACCCGCTCGGTCTGAACCCGCTCGGTATGAACCGGCTCAGTCGCGCAGGTTCTCCTTGTACTCGTTCTTGGCGTGCACGGCGTCGCGCTCGCGCTCGGCGCTCTTCACGTCGGCATCCGCCCTGGCCTCGTCGGCCTTGTCGCTGATGCGCTCCTTGGTGTCGTCGACGGTCTCACCGATCTTCTTGCCGGTGGCCTCCGCCGCATCCTTGGCGTCGTCGAGAAGTCCCATGACGTGCTCCCTCAGTAGGTGTTTGCTCTTGCGCGGGGCACGGTACGCGCGATTCGCACGCCTGAGGACGGTCCCAGCATCCGCACAGGTGACGAACGAATCGTGGGGAACGTTGGGTGGTGGGCGCGCGGATGCAGACCTAGATTCGCAGCATGAAGCGAAGTCTCCTCGCGACCGGCGCCCTCGCCGTCGCGCTTGTGCTGGGCGGATGCTCGGCCAACGTCGCGCAGTCCTCCTCCGGAGCCGCGGGCCCGGCGGTCCCCGCGCCCGAGACCGCCGTGGGCGGCAAGACCGTGGATGCCGCCACTCCCGGCCCCGACCGCTCGGTCGTCACCACGGGCACCATCTCCCTCACCGTCGCCCGCCCCTCCACGGCCGCGGACCGCGCCGCCTCGATCGCGGATGCCGCGGGCGGCCGGGTCGACGCGCGCGACGAGAAGGCCCCAGCCGACGGCGACCGCGGCAGCGCCACGCTCACGCTCCGCATCCCGTCGTCGAAGCTCGACCACGCCGTGCGCGAGCTGCGCGGCCTCGGCACCGTGGTGGACGTCTCGATCTCGGCGAAGGATGTCACGGCCGACGCCAAAGACCTGGACGCGCGCATCACCGCGCTCCGGGCATCCACCGACCGCCTCACGGCCCTGCTCGCGAAGGCCGCGACCACCACCGACCTCGTCGCGATCGAGAGCGAGCTGACCACCCGCCAGTCCGACCTCGAGAGCCTGGAGACGCAGCAGCGCTCGCTCGCCGACCAGGTTGACCTCGCCACGATCACCCTGCGGCTGGGCAGCGTGGCGACGGCGCCAAAGAAGGCGCCCGCCACCTTCGCGTCGGGCTTCGTCGCCGGATGGGATGCGCTGGTCGGCCTCCTCGGCGCCCTGGTCGTGGTGCTCGGGGTGGCGTTGCCCTGGCTCGTGCTCGCCGCGCTCATCACCTTCGCCACGCTGTGGATCGTGCGAATGGCGCGACGCAGGCGCGCCGTCAGCGCTGAGTGAGCCGCCAGACGATCTTCAGCCCGGACCAGTCGTGGTCGATGGCCGCGACCTTCACGTCGACCAGGCCGTGCGGGAGGACCGCCTCGCGGATCACGGCGTCGCCGACGTCGCTCACGTGACCGGCCGCGCGCCGCGGCCACGCCGCCCAGATCGCGCCGGCCGGGCGGATGCGCTCGCCGAGGGCCACCAGGGTGGGCTCGACCTCGACGGCCGACCTCAGAAAGGCGATCACGACATCCGCGGGCCCGTCGTCGACGAACTCGAGCGGGGGCGCGTCGGCGAGCGCCCAGCCCGGGTCGGCGCCCACGAGCGCGACGCGCTGCCCCGGCTTGAGCCCGAGCTTGCGGGACTGCGACGCGGCGGATCCGGCATCCATGGGTTCAATGATCGCAAAGGCGGGCGCACACTGGGGGCATGAGAAGCTGCGGACTCCTGCTCTACCGAACGACCCCCGGCCTCGAGCTCTGGCTCGGCCACATGGGCGGCCCGTTCTGGGCACGCAAGGATGCCGCGGGCTGGAGCATCCCGAAGGGCGAACCGCTCCCGGGCGAGGCCGACCTGGCCGCCGCCATCCGCGAGTTCACGGAGGAGATCGGCGCTCCCCCACCCGCCGAGGAGTTCGTGCTCGTGGGCGAGTTCGTGCAGAGCTCGCGCAAGACGATCGCGATCTTCGCCGCCGAGACGACGGCCGAGGTCACGTTCGAGGGCAGCAACGAGTTCGAGCTGGAGTGGCCGCCGCGATCCGGGCGCATCCAGTCGTTCCCGGAGATCGACCGGGCGGAGTGGGTGAGCGCCGAGCGGGCGCGCACGCTGCTCGTGGCGGGCCAAGTGCCCGTGTTGGACGCACTCGAGCGGGCGCTGGCCGCCTAGGCCCTGTGCTGAACTAAGCCCTGTCGCCGAACTGCGCCTCGAGCACGAGCGCCTCGAGCACCGGCAGCGCCTGCTCCACGAGCTCGCGGTCGTGGTCGTCGAGCGAGGCGAGCAGCGCGTTCATCACGTCGGCGCGCGCCGAACGTGCCTTGAGGATGTAGTCCATGCCCGCGGTGGTGGCCTCGATGGTGGTGGCCCTGCGGTCCCGCTTGTCCGCGGTGCGGGTGACGAAGCCACGCTCGCCCAGGTCGACCGCGATCCGGGTGATGGTCGCTGCGGCGACCCCCTCGCGCTGGGCCAGCTCGTTGAGGCGCAGCGGGCCGAACTTGACCACGCTGGAGAGGGCCGACAGGCCGCTGTGGCTGAGGCCCTCGGTGGCCCGCAGCATCCTGCGGTTGAGGCGCCCGATCACGAGCGCGAGGCGCCCGGAGACGAGACTGAGCTGGTCGGGGTCTGTTCCGATCGTGCTGTCGGCCACGGCATCACCTTTCGACGTCATCCCACGACGATAACGCCCCCGGGGGCGCCGGTGTCCGGAGATTCGGCCGATTGGGAGGTTCGGGCTCAGCCCAGGTCGGGCAGGTCGCTCTGGTAGTCGGTGGTGTCGGCATCCGCCGCGGCGAGGGGCACACCGCGGCTCGAGTGCCGGGAGAGCCCGAGGTCGACCGTCCGGGCGCGCAGCGCCGCGACCTCCACGCGGGTGTCCGGCTCGTCGTAGCCCGAGTGGGCCGGGACCACGAGCAGTTCGCTCGACGGGCCGATCACCAGGTCGGCGGTGATCGTCGCGCCGTCGGCGTCGATCGCCGGAAGGTGGATGACCCCGGCGAAGTCGTTCATCGCCGCGGCCGCCGCGAACTCCAGAAGCGCATCCGCAGCGTCGTCACTGGTGGTGAACGACTCTCCCCCGTACGAAATGGTTCTCATGCCAGACAGGGTGGCCCCGAAACGGCCTCTTGGGAAGGGCCGCGGGGCGAAAGATCAGGCGCCCTGCAGCTCGCGGGGCACGACGATCACGTCGACGAGGGCGCCGTTGCGCCACACCGTGATCTCGATCGGCCGGTCGATCGCGTTCTCGACCATGAGCTTCTGCACCGCGGTGGTGGAGACAACGCGCCGCTTGTCGAGCTCGACCACGATGTCCCCGGCGTGCAGGCCCGCCTCCGCGGCAGGGCTCCCGGATGACACCCCCGCCACCTGCAGGCCCGTCGCCGACCCGATGCGCTCGGCCAGCTCCGGCGAGAGAGTGACCCGCGCGCCCGCGATGCCGAGCCAGGCGCGGCGCACGCGCCCGCTCGCCATGAGCGCGGCGACGATCTCCTTGGTGGTGGGGTTCATCGGCACGGCGAGGCCCAGGCCGATGCCCGCGACCGCGGTGTTCACGCCGACCATGCGGCCGGCGGCATCCGCGAGCACGCCGCCGGAGTTGCCGGGGTTGAGGGCGGCATCCGTCTGGATCACCTCGTCGATCACGCGACCGGACTGGGTCGGCAGCGAGCGGCCGAGCGCCGAGACGATGCCGGCGGTCACGCTCCCGGCGAGCCCGAGCGGGTTGCCGAGGGCGACGACGAGCTGGCCGACGCGCAGGTTCTCCGCCGCACCCATCTCGATGGGCGGCGGAACGTCGCCGCGGGCGTGCAGCACGGCGAGGTCGGAGAGCGGGTCGCGGCCGACGACGTCTGCGGCGACCTCGGTGCCGTCCGAGAAGGAGGCGACCGCCTCATCCGCCCCCGCGACCACGTGGGCGCTGGTGAGCAGGAAGCCGTCGGCAGTGATCACGCTGGCGCTGCCCGCGCCGCCGCCGCGAGGCGTGCGCACGGCGAGGCTGGCCACGCTCGGCAGCACGCGCTCCGCGACACCGACCACGGTGCGGGAGTAGGAGTCCATGACGTCTTCTGGCATTCCCCGATCATCGCTCCGGATGCCGCGCCCGCCCGCGGTGTTCGCCGTCGGCTGACGACTCACGGTGGGCCGTTACCGAAATGGGGGAAGATGGGTGGGCATCCCCGCCGTCCACCGAAGGGCAATTCCCCTTGCTTCCGCTGAGCATCCCCAGCCCGCCGATCTCGTGGGCCGCATTCAATATCGGCCCGCTCACGATCCACATCTACGCCCTGTGCATCCTGGCCGGCATCGTCGCCGCGCTCATCATCACCCAGCGGCGCATGAGCCGGCGCGGGGCCGAAAAGGGCATCGTGCTCGACATCATCATCTGGGCGGTGCCGCTCGGCATCGTGGGGGCGCGGTTCTACCACGTGTTCACCCACACGGGCGATTACTTCTACCACAACGCCAACCTCTGGAACGTGTTCGCCATCTGGGACGGCGGCAACGCGCTCTACGGCTCGCTGATCGGCGGCACGGTCGGCGCGATCATCGGATGCCGCCGCCACGGCATCCGCCTCTGGGCCTTCGCCGACGCGCTCGCCCCGGCCATGCTGGTGGCGCAGTCGATCGGGCGCCTCGGCAACTGGTTCAACCACGAGCTGTTCGGCCTGCCGACCACGCTGCCGTGGGGCCTGCAGATCCCGCTGCCGAACGCGGCGATCGAGAACGCCGAGAAGGCCCACATCGTGGCGAGCAACCTGCCGGCGGACACGCTCTTCCACCCGCTCTTTCTCTACGAGATCGTCTGGAACCTCATCGGCGTCGTCATCATCCTGCTGCTCGAGCGCCGCATCAACCTGCACTGGGGCCGCACGTTCGGCGTCTACCTCATCTGGTACGGGCTCGGCCGCAGCTGGCTCGAGGCGATCCGCATCGACCCGACCAGCGACCGCATCCTTGGCCTGCCGGACAACGTGTTCGCCTCGTTCGTGACCATCGCGATCGGCATCGCGCTCATCGTGATCCAGACGATGCGGCACACCGGCGTCGAACCGTCGGTCTACCGCGAGGGCTGGGTGCCGAAGCCGGGCCGCGGGCCCGTCGTGCCGGCCGCCACGGTCGCCGAGGAGCCGACCCCGGAACTAGTCGAAGAGGTCCGCGACAAGCCGTAGCGCCAGCTCGTCATCCACCGTCCACGGCGAGAAGATCACGCGGTAGATGATCGGCGCCACGAGGTGGTCGATCACCTGGTCGGTGGTCACCGGGCTCGCCTCGCCCGCCGCCTCGACGAGCATGGTGGCCTCGGCGCGCCGGTTGCGCAGGCAGTCCGACTCGTTCTCGCCGGCGGATGCCGCGCCGCCGCGCAGCAGGGCCGCGTTCACCGGCACCGAGTAGTGGCGCACGATCTCCAGCGCCCAGCCGGTGAGGTTCTCGCGCAGGCTCGGGCTGTGCGGCAGCGGCCGCGTGGGGTCGAGGCGGTAGGTGGCGATGTCGTTGATCATCGTGGGGAGGTCGCCCCAGCGCCGATACACGCTGCTGGGGTTGACCCCGGCGCGCTCGGCGATCATCGGGATGGTCACCCTGTCCCGGCCGCGCTCGGCGATGAGCTCCTCGACCGCGACCTTGATCGAGGTGAGCACCGCAGCGCTGCGGCCCCCCGGCCTCTTGGTCGTACCTGTTGACGTCATGCTGTAATACTAAAGCAATTAGGTTTGCATTTAGCCGATTCCGGGTATATCTTCGTCGTAACGCAAAGATAATTGCTTTTAGGGAGCACCGGATGTCCGCAGCACCAGCAGTCCTCACCGCCCGGCCAGCCCGCCCCACCCTCCCGCCCACGGCGGCGTTCGTCGGCGCGGCCCTCTCCTTCGCGGCCCTCTACCTCGCGGCCGGCGCCCCGAGCACGCTCCTCGTCTCGCTCGAGGCGAGCTGGCACTTCGCGCCCGGCCTGCTCACCATCGCCTTCGCGGCCTACGCGATCTCGCTGCTTGTCGCGCTGCTCGTGACCGGCTCCCTCTCGGACCACATCGGCCGCCGCCCCGTGATCATCGGGGCGCTCGCGCTCGAGACGGTCGCGATGCTCGTGTTCGTCTTCTCCAACGACATCGCCTGGGTCATCGCCGCCCGGCTCATCCAGGGCTTCGCGACCGGCGCGGCCAGCAGCGCGTTCACGGCCTGGGTCGTGGAGATCGCGCCCGCTCGCTTCAAGAAGCTCGGCGGCATCGTCGCGGGAACCGCCCCGGCGGGCGGCCTCGGCCTCGGCGCGCTGCTCAGCGGAGTCGCCGTGCAGTTCAGCTCGGACGCGACCGCGCTCGTCTTCACCATCCTCGCCGTCGTCATGGCGGCCGGAACCCTGGTCGCGATCTTCTCCACCGAGACCGTCAGCCGGCAGCGCGGGGCGCTCGCCACGCTCATCCCGCGCGTGACGATCCCGATCGCCGCGCGGCGGGAGTTCGCGGCATCCATCCCGGCGCACGTGGCGTCGTGGATGCTGGCCGGCCTCTTCCTCGGCCTCGTGCCGAGCATCGTGCGCACCCTGTTCCACATCGACAGCGGCGTGCTGAGCGGTCTCACCGCGTTCATCCAGCCCGCGGTGGCCGCGGCGGCCGGGTTCGTGCTCGGCGGCATCGCAGCGCGGCGGGTCACGATCGTGGGCGGCCTCTCGGTGGTCGTCGGGACCGTGATCATCGTCGCCGGGATCGCGCTCGGCATCCTGCCGCTCATCTGGTTCGGCGCGCTGTTCGGCGGCGTCGGCTTCGGGGCGTCGTTCACCGGGTCGCTGCGCACCCTCGCGCCGCTCGCCCAGTCGCACGAGCGCGCCGGCCTGTTCGCCGGCGTCTACCTCGTGGCCTACCTCGCGTTCGGCGTTCCGGTGATCATCGCCGGCCAGCTGATCGCGCCGCTCGGGCTGCTCACGGTCTCGCTCGGCTACGGGGTGGCGATCGTGATCATCGCGGCGGTCGGCGTGGCGCTGCAGGCGCGCCGGGCGTCGCTCACCCGGCGGTCGCGCTGAGCGACTTCGCGAAGCTGAGGTACCCGATCCGCTTCAGGTCGCCCTCGAGGTCGAACAGGGCGCGGTAGCCGAGCGACAGGTAGAGCGCGACGGCCTCGGGCTGGCGCCATCCGGTGGTCAGCTCGACGGCGGTGTAGCCGTTCTCCCGCGCGCGCCGCTCCAGCGCGGCCATCACCTGGCGCGAGTGGCCCCTGCGGCGGTACGACGGGTTGGTCCAGACGCGCTTGATCTCGGCCGTCTCCGGGTCGATCCTGGTGAAGGCGCCGCCGGCCACCAGCTCGCCGTCGGAGAGCAGGATGAGGAAGTCGCCGCCGTACTCCGGCGTGAACAGCTCGGCCGGGTAGCGGCGCATCTCGGCCGAGGCGCCCTCCGCGCCGTACCGCGAGCGGTAGTCGCGGGCGAGGTCGTCGATGAGGGGCTGCGCGAGCGGGTCATCCGCCGCGGTCCAGCGCTCCTCGATGTCGGTCATGCTTCGAAACTACGTACGCCACGCGGCAATGGCAATGGGGTGGTTCACCGTTCGTCATAGAGTTTGCGCGTGCCCCAGAAGACCGTCGTCATCGCGCCCGATTCGTTCAAGGGATCGCTCGACGCGGTGGGCGTGGCCCGCGCGATCGGCGACGGCTGGGCGTCCGTGCGACCGGGCGACGACATCCGCCTCGTGCCCCTTGCCGACGGCGGCGAGGGCACCATGGACGCCATCGAGGCGGCCGTTCCCGGCGCCGTCCGCCGCGATGCGGGCGAGGTCGAGGGGCCGGACGGCCGGCCCCTGCGCGGCGAATGGCTCGAACTGCCGGACGGCACCGCGGTGGTGGAGCTCGCGCAGATGTCCGGGCTGCCGCAGATGGCCGAGCTCGACGCCCTCGGCGCGAACACCTACGGCCTCGGCCAGGTGATCCGGGCGGCGCTCGAGGCGGGCGCCCCGAGGCTCGTGATCGGGCTGGGCGGCTCCGCGTCGACGGATGCCGCCTCAGCGGCCCTCGCCGCCCTCGGCCTCACCACGGCTCCCCCCACCGACTCCCGTCACCTCCGCCGCGGCGGCGCCGGGCTCACCGCGATCCGGGCGCTCGACGGGGCGGAACTCCTCCCCGCTCCCCCCGGCGGCGTCGTGCTGCTCACCGACGTCGATGCCCCGCTGCTCGGCCCGCGCGGCGCGGCCGCGGTGTTCGGGCCGCAGAAGGGTGCGTCGGCCGACGACGTGGCGACGCTCGACGCGGCGCTGGCGCACTTCGCCGAGCTGCTCGGCGGCGACCCCGACCTGCCCGGCGCGGGCGCGGCC
>JAODAU010000348.1 GCA_025463615.1 Microbacteriaceae bacterium
TGGAGCGGATCAGCCGCACGGTCTGCGTGATCGAGTCGATGAAATCCTTCGACGCGTTCCTGAACAGGAGGTGCGCCTCGTCGAAGAAGAACACGAGCTTCGGTTTGTCCAGGTCGCCCACCTCGGGCAGGTCGTTGAACAGGTCGGCGAGCAGCCACATGAGAAAGGTGGAGAACAGCTCCGGCTTGTCCTGCACGCCCGGCACCTCGAGCAGGCTGATGATGCCGCGGCCGACGGGCGCGAGCCGCAGGAAGTCGGCGGTGTCGATCTCGGGTTCGCCGAAGAACACGTCGGCGCCCTGGTCGGCGAACGTCACGAGCTCGCGCAGGATGACGCCCACCGTCGCCCCCGACAGCCCGCCCAGCTCCTTCAGCTCGGCCTTGCCGTCGTCGCTGTTGAGGTAGGTGAGCACTGCCCGCAGGTCGGAGAGATCCACCAGCGGCAGCCCGGCCTTCGAGGCGTAATGGAATACGAGCCCGAGCGACGACTCCTGCGTGGCGTTCAGCCCCAGCACCTTCGAGAGCAGCAGCGGCCCGAACCCCGAGACCGTCGCGCGCACCGGGATGCCGCGGCCCACGCCGCCGAGCGCGAAATACTCGGTGGGGAAGGATGCCGAGGTCCAGTTCTGCCCGATGCCCTGCGTGCGCTCGTCGAGCTTCGCGCTCTCGGCGCCGGGCGTCGCGACGCCGGAGAGGTCGCCCTTGATGTCGGCGGCGAAAACGGGCACGCCGGCGGCCGCGAGCTGCTCGGCCAGCACCTGCAGCGTGCGGGTCTTTCCGGTGCCTGTCGCGCCGGCGACCAGGCCGTGGCGGTTGAGCATGGCGACCGGGATGCGCACCTGCACGTCGGGCAGCGCGTCGCCGTTTACGAGCGCGCCGATCTCGAGCGCGGTGCCGGTGAAGGCGTAGCCGGCTTTGATCGCCTGGACGTCAGCATCGCCCAATGGACCGGTTGAGCGGGTCGAGCTCGTCGAGACCTCCGAAGGCGATGGCGTCGGTGAGGTCTCGACAGGCTCGACCCGCTTTTCGTTCTCGACCCGCTCTTGGGCAGCCTCCATCGCCTTGAGTGCCGCGGTGGCCGCCTCGGCCGCCGCTACCGCCGCCGCGGCATCCGCCCGGGCCTTCTCGATGTCGCTCATGCAATCACCCTACGGCCGCAGGGTCACCGGCGGGAGGACCGCCCACGCCGTGACCAGCTCCTCGCGCACGGTGACGCCAAGGCCTGGGCCGGTGGGCACATCCAGCCGCCCGTCGCGCAGCACGAACGGCTCGGTGAGGTCCTCGGCGAAGTAGCGGTCGGATGCCGACGTGTCCCCCGGCAGCGTGAAGCCCGGCAGCGCCGCGAGGGCCACGTTCGCGGCGCGCCCGATGCCGGTCTCCAGCATCCCGCCGCACCACACCGGCACGCCGCGATCGAGGCAGGCGTCGTGGATGGAGATCGCCTCGAGGTAGCCGCCGACCCGGCCCGCCTTGATGTTGATCACGGTGGTGGCCCCGCGCTCGATCGCGTCGATGGCGACCTCGGTGCTGACGATCGATTCGTCCAGGCAGACCGGGGTCTCGATCGCGCGGGCGAGCGCGACATGCGAGCGGATGTCCTCCTCCACGAACGGCTGCTCGATGAGCAGCAGGTCGAAGGCGTCCAGTTCGCGCAGGTGGTCGATGTCGTCGATCGTGTACGCGGTGTTCGCGTCGACCTGCAGCAGCGCGTCGGGGCCGAGCAGCTCGCGAACGGCGGCGACGGGCGCGACATCCCACCCCGGCTTGATCTTCAGCTTGATGCGGCGGTAGCCCTGCGACACGTAGCCGCGCACCTCGTCGAGCAGCTCGTCGAGCTCGGGCGCGATTCCCACCGAGACGCCGCAGTCGACCGCGTCGCGCACGGCCCCGAAGTACGCCCCGAACGAGACTCCGGATGCCCGCAGCTGGGCGTCGAGCAGCGCCGCCTCGAGCGCCGCCTTCGCCATGCGGTGGCCGACGATCGGCGCGAACAGGGCCGCGACGCCCTCCGCCTCGACGTCGCCGGCGCGGAACAGCAGGGGCGCGAGATAGGTCTCGATCACGTCGGCGGCGCCCGCCACATACTCGGACGAGTAGTAGGGCTCGGCCATCGCGACGCACTCGCCCCAGCCGTCGCCGACATCCGTTCGCACGCGCACGAGCAGCACGGTGCGGCCGGTCTGGCGCGAGAACGACGTCTCGAACGCGCGCACCAGCGGGATGCCGATGCGGTGCAGCTCGACCGCGAGAACCCTCACGTCGCGGGCGCCCGATCCTCGAGCCCCCAGGGCTGGCCGTAGCCGCCCTCGCTCTCGGGGCGCGCCATCAGGTCGAGGAAGAGCTTGGCGTCGAACGCCTCAGGGCCCTGCACGCCGGTGCCCGACCAGGCGCCCGACGAGAGCAGTTCGAGCGCGATCACCGGGTTGAGCGCGGTCTGCCAGACCACGCACTGCGACTCGTATTCGGCCATCGTCCAGGCGTTGTCGGCCACGTGGTAGAGGTACACGGCGCGGGGCTCGCCGCCGACGCCCACGCCCGTGACATACAGTCCGGCGCAGGTCTTGCCGCTCATGTGCGGGCCGAGGGTGGCCGGATCGGGCAACCCCGCGGCGACCACGTCACGCGGCGCGACCTCGACCGGGCCGTGCGGCGAGCGCACCGTGATCGGAGTCGTCTTGTCCAGGCCGAGCTGGTGCAGCGTCTTGAGGATGCCGATGAACTCGTTGCCGAGCCCGTACTTGAAGGTGGCGCGCTTGGCATCCACCCAGCGCGGCATCAGCAGCACCTCCTCGTGCTCGACGTTCACGCACTCGACCGGCCCGATCCCCTCCGGGAAGTCGAAGACCTCCGGCTCGCTGAACGGCTCGGTCGTGTACCAGCCGCGCTCCTTCTCCCAAATCACCGGCGGGTTGAGGCACTCCTCGATGGTGGTCCAGATGCTGAAGCTCGGCGCGAAGATCTCGTTGCCCAGGTCGTCGGTCACCACGAGGTTCGCGCCGTCGCGCACGCCGAGCTCGTCGATGCTGTCGAACAGGTGGTCGGCGGCGTAGCGCGCGAACACGTCGCTGAGCCCCGGCTCGACGCCCATCCCCACCAGGGCGAGCCGCCCCGCGCGCTCCCAGTCGGGCGATTGCGCGAACTGGTCGTCGCCCAGCTTCACGCCCGTCTCCGTGTACGGATCGGTCGGATGCGGCTCCGACAGGCTCATCGCCATGTCCAGATAGTCCGCCCCAGCGGCCAGCGCCCCGGCGAAGATGGTGGGCACGAACTTCGGCTCGACCGCGTTCATCACGTGGGTCACGCCGTGCTCGCGAGCGACGGCCGCGACGCTGTCCGGGTCGGATGCGTCGATCTGCGCCGCCACGAAGCGCCCGCCCTGCGGGCCGTGCTTCGTCTCGATCCAGGCGATGGTGCGCTCGGCCCGCGCCGGGTCGTAGTCGCTCACGACGATGGTCTCGAAGAAGGTGCGGCGGGCGGCGATCTTCGCGATCGCGTCGCCGACGCCACCGGCGCCGACCAGCAGGATTCTCATGACTCGACGCTAGTGCCGCGAGCCCGCCCGCGCCATCGCGCCGCCGTTGACGCACCGTTCAACAGGAGATTCGCCCCGCATCCGGGCAATCCGTCCTGTTGTCGGGTGGTTCCCGCGATCACTCCTGTTGACAGAGCGCTCTGCGCTCTGATGCCGAGCGAGCCGACGCGGGTGCGTGCCGTGACGGACATCCGAGGGCTGCCGCGGCGTGTCTCTGCACACGACCGGCGTGTCACGCCGAGCGTCCGTCATCGCGCTCCCAAAGGCATCGCTCAACAGGAGGCTCGCCCCCAATCCGGGCAATACCTCCTTTTGACGGGTGGTTTCCCGCAATTCCTCCTGTTGAGGGAGCTCAGCGCACGAGGGCCGGCACCTCGCGCGGCCGCACGACGAACCAGAGCGCCAGCACCGCCACCAGCGCCGCCGCCATCATGAAAATGCCCATCGGAACCGCGCTGTGGATGCCGAACAGCCCCACGATCGGCGACAGCGCCCCCGCGATCCCGAAGTTCAGCGCCCCCAGCACCGACGCCGCCGTGGCTGCCTCGTGCGGGTGCCCCGCGAGCCCGAGCACCTGCACCAGCGGGAAGCCGAACCCGCACGCGGCGATGAAGAACCAGAGCGGGATAAGGATGCCGAGCAGCCCCGCCCCCGCCATGTCCAGCACCACGATCGCCGTCGCCGACAGGAACAGCACCGCCGTCGACACCGCGAGGATCCACTGTGGCGGCACGACCCGCGCCAGCCGCGAGCTCGTCTGCACCCCGATGATGATGCCCACCGAGTTCACCGCGAACAACAGCCCGAACTGCTGCGCCGACAGCCCGTAGACCTCCTGGAACAGGAACGAGGATGACGACAGGTACGCGAACAGCCCCGTGAACGTCATCGCCCCCATGATCGCCACGCCCACGAACACCCGGTCGGTGAAGATGGCCCGGTACCGCTGCCGGATCGTGCTGTGCCTGCGTTCCGCCCTGCGCGCCGGCGGCAGGGTCTCCACGATGAAGAACAGCGCTGCGAACACCACGAGCACCCCGTAGACGATGAGGAAGACGAAGACCCCGCGCCAGTCGGTGAATCGCAGCAGCTGCGACCCGACGACGGGGGCGATCACCGGCGCCAGCCCGCTCACGAGGGCGAGGCGCGACAGCATCCGCACCAGGGGCAGGCCGCCGAAGAGGTCGCGCACGAGCGCCATCGCCACGACGCCGCCGGCCGCCGCGCCCATGCCCTGCAGCACCCGGAACAGCCCGAGCAGCTCGATGTTGGGCGCGAGCGCGGCGCCGGCGCTGGCGGCGACGTGCACCATGCTCGCGATGATCAGGGGCGCGCGCCGGCCGACCTTGTCGCTCCACGGCCCGACCAGCAGCTGCCCCAGCCCGAAGCCGACGGATGTCGCGGTGAGGGTGAGTTGGATGATCGCCGGCCCCACTCCGAAGTCGTGCTGCAGTGACGGGAACGAGGGCAGGTAGAGGTCGATTGTGAACGGCCCGAGGGCGGTGAGAGCGCCGAGCACGATCACGTAGACGACGCGCTGGCGGCGTGAGAGGGAGTCTCCCGGATGGACGACGACGGTCACGAAGAGTGGCCTTTCTGGGGAGACATGTGAAAGCTTTCAAAGCACTGCGCCCAACAGGATAACGGGTGCAGGCGGACCGTATTCCCGCGCACACGAAAAAGGTCCGGCCCCCTCGCGAACGAGAGGGCCGGACCGGATTCTCAGGGTGTGACTACTTGGTCAGCGCCTCGAGGGTGGGGTTGTTCTTGTAGGACTCGGCGGCGTTGTCCTTGGTGA
>JAODAU010000412.1 GCA_025463615.1 Microbacteriaceae bacterium
CTGCTCGCGCAGGAGGTCGGGGCATCCTGCGCCGTGTTCCTGTTCCCCGTCGTCGGGCCCGGCGGCACGGTCACGCTGCGGCTGGTCTTCTCGGCGATGGTGCTGATGCTCTTCACCCGCCCCAGCCTGCGCGGCCACAGCGGGCGCGACTGGCTCACGCTCGTGGGCTTCGGGGTGGCGCTCGGCGGCATGAACTTCCTCTTCTACGAGGCGCTCTCCCGGCTGCACCTCGGGGCGACGGTGACGATCGAGGTGCTGGGGCCGCTCGTGCTCTCGGTGGTGACGAGCCGCCGCGCGTCGGCGTGGCTGTGGGCGGTGCTCGCGTTCGGCGGCGTCGCGCTGCTGGGACGGGGCGGATTCGACACGTTCGACCCGGTGGGGGTCGCGTTCGCGTTCGGGGCGGCGGCGCTGTGGGCCGCGTACATCCTGATGTCGAAGGCCACCGGCGGCCGGTTCGAGGGGCTGGACGGCCTGGCGATCGCGATGTCGATCGGCGGACTGCTGAGCCTGCCGCTCGGCATCCTGGGCGCCGGCTCCGCGCTCGTGCGGCCGGAGATCCTGGGGATCGGGCTGGCCGTGGCCGTGCTCTCCTCGGCGCTGCCCTACGCCTTCGAGCTGCTCGCGTTGCGGCGGCTGCCCGCCGCGACGTTCTCGATCCTGATGAGCGTCTCGCCGGCCATCGCCACGCTGGTCGGCTTCGTGCTGCTGCACCAGGCGATCACCGTCTGGGACGGCGTGGCGATCGCGCTGGTGGTGATCGCCAGCGCGGGTGCGGTGCGCACGGCGGCCCGTCGCGACCCGTCGCCGCCGGAGTCGCTCAGCGAGCTGGGCAGCTGAAACCGCGAAGGTGATTCAGCCGGTGCTCTCGCGCACCACCAGCTCGGGCTGGAAGACGATGTGGCGCGCCTCGAGCGTGGGGTCGGCGGCCTCCTCGAGCAGTATCTCGACCGCGGTCTGGCCGATCAGCGCGCTGGGCTGGCGGATCGACGACATCGGCACGACCGCCGCGCTGGCGAAGTCGATGTCGTCGTACCCGATCAGCGCGACGTCGTTCGGCACGTGCACCAGACCGCGCATGTTGAGCGCCTGCAGCACCCCCATCGCCACGAGGTCGTTCGCCGCGAACACCGCGTCCGGGCGCTCACCGGTGGCGCGATCGAGCAGCGCGGACCCGGCCGCGCGGCCCTCGATCACGCTGAGGGCGCGCGTCTCCACGACCTCGAGCGTGACGTCCGGATGCCCGGCCACGGCATCCCGCGCCCCCTGCAGCCGGTCGGTCACCTGGCGGATCTCCAGCGGGCCGCCCACGAACGCGATGCGGCGTCGGCCGCGCGAGATGAGGTGCTCGGCGGCGAGCGCGCCGCCCGCCACGTCGTCCACGGAGACCGAGCTGAACGACGGGTCGGCGCTGGTGCGGTCGACCAGCACGGCCGGGATGCCGCGATCCCGCAGCCGCTGCAGCCTGCCGGTGATCTCGCCGAACGGGGAGATCAGCACGCCGTGCATGCGCTGCTCCTCGAACAGGTCGAGGTAGGTCGCCTCGCGCGACGCCTGCTCGTCGGTGTTGCCGAGGATCAGCGAGAGCCCGGCCTCGGCGGCCTTGTCTTCGGCGCCGCGCGCCAGGTCGGTGAAGAACGGGTTGCCCACGTCGAGGATGACGAGACCGATCGCCCTGCTGCGCCCGGCCCGCAGCTGCCGTGCCGCGTCATTGCGCACGAACCCGAGCTCATCGATGGCCTTCTGCACCCGTTCGACGGTGGCCGGCGACACCTTCTCGGGCCAGTTCATCACGTTGGAGACGGTGCCGATGGAGACGCCGGCGCGCGCCGCGACATCCTTGACGCTCACCGACATGACTCACCGCCTTCATCCGCAGGGTTGAACGATTCAATCACAGCCCGCCGAAGAGGCCGCGCACCGTGTCGTTGGAGAACTTACCGCCCGGGTCGACGCGCTCGCGCAGTTCGGCGAATGAGCCCGACAGCGGCAGGCGCGTCGGCAGGGCCGGCGAGTAGAGCTTGCCCCAGTGCGGCCGCGGGTCGAACGGGGCGAGAGCGCGCTCGAGGTCGGGAAGCAGCGCGGAGACCTCGTCGGGCAGGTACTTCCAGGTGAACGCGATCGCGAGCGAGTCCCTGCGGTACATCGGGCTGAGCCAGAGCTCGTCGGCCGCGACCGTGCGCAGCTCCATCGCGTGCACGATCGGGCTGATGCGGGCGGCGAGGGAGCGCACGGCGATGAGGGCCTCCGCGGCATCCGCGCGCGCGACGAAGTATTCGGCCTGCAGCTCGTGGCCGTTGCTCGGCGTGGAGTCGAGGCGGAAGTGCGGCAGCCTGTCCGACCACGGGCCGACCGCGCCGAAGTCGGTCATGTTGGGGCTCTGCACCCACTCGGTTCCCGCGCGCAGGGCGCCGGCGACCTGATCGGGGGCGTCGGCGGCGAGCGACTTCACCCAGAACTGCTCCACCTCCGGCCCGGCCAGCGTCGACATCAGGCTCACGCTGTACCCGGCCGACATCACCTCGTCGAAGCGCTCGATCGCGGCGGCCCAGGCGAGGCCGGAATAGGCGTCCTGCCGCACGAGGTAGCTCGACTGCACGGCGAGCGTGACCCGCGTGACGATGCCGAGCGCGCCGAGCGCGACGACCGAGCCGTCGAAGTCCGGGTCGCCCGCGCGGATGACCCGCAGCTCCCCATCGGCACCCACGACCTCAAGCCCGCGCACCGCCGTGGCCAGCGCGCCAAGCGCGTCGCCCGAGCCGTGCGTGCCCGTGGCGATGGCGCCGCCGACCGAGATGTGCGGCAGGCTGCCCATGTTGTGCAGCGCCATCCCGCGCTCCTCGAGCCAGGCCGCGAGCACGCCGTAGGGGGTCGCGGAGCCCACCGTCACGGTGCCGTCGCCGAGCTCGGGCGCGGCATCCAGCCCGGCCACGCTCACCAGGATGCCGTCGCCGTCGGCCACCCGGCTGAACGAGTGCCGCGTGCCGATCGCCCGCACCCGCGGGGATGCGGCGACCAGTTCCTGGAGCTCCGCGACGCTGCCCGGCACAACCACCTCCGACGCCGAATACTCGATGTTGCCGGCCCAGTTCGTTCCCGCCTCGCCACGTTGCATGTCACGACTGTATTCGCCCGGGAACGCCTGCGATGGTCACGTTGACGCGTTGAACGCGTTTCAGAACCGTTACTTGAACGATTCAATGCGCGGCTTGACTCCGGGTCGCCCGTCGCCATAGAGTGCAAATCGGCCGGTTTCTTAAAACGATTCAATGGCCCTCGACGAGGAGGAACGGACGCCGATGACGACGCCACTGGACGAGCACGCGCAGGCCACCAGCCCCGCCCCGCTCCTCTCCCTCACCGGAGCCACGAAGTCGTTCGGCGCCGTCGCCGCGCTGACGAACGGCACCATCGAGATACTCCCCGGCGAGATCCACGCCCTGGTCGGCGAGAACGGCGCGGGCAAGTCCACGCTGGTCAAGGTGCTCGCGGGTGTGCACCAGCCCGACACGGGCAGCTTCGTCGTGGGTGGCCACGAGGTCAGCTTCCGCAGCCCGGCGGACAGCAAGGCGGCCGGAATCTCCGTGATCTACCAGGAGCCCACGCTCTTCCCCGACCTCACAGTCGCCGAGAACATCTTCGTCGGGCGCCAGCCGCGCGGCCGCCTCGGCCTCATCGACCGGCCGGCCATGCGGGCGCAGGCGCGCGAGCTCTTCACCCGCCTCGGCGTGCCGATCGATCCCGACCGCATCGCCGACGGCCTCTCCATCGCCGACCAGCAGATCATCGAGATCGCCAAGGCCATCTCGCTCGACGCGAAGGTGCTCGTCATGGACGAGCCGACGGCGGCGCTCAGCGGCGTGGAGGTGGACCGGCTCTTCGCTGTCGCGCGGTCCCTGCGTGAGCGCGGCGCCGGCATCCTCTTCATCTCACACCGCTTCGACGAGGTCTTCGACCTGTGCGACCGGGTCACGGTCATGCGCGACGGGGCATACATCGCCACCCACGGCACCTCCGAGATCACGGTCGACGAGCTGGTGCGCGAGATGGTCGGCCGCGACATCGCCACGCTCTTCCCCAAGATGGATGCCGTGATCGGCGAGCCCGTCGTCAGCGTGCGCGGCCTCAGCCGCGCCGGTGTCTTCACCGACATCAGCTTCGACGTGCGCGCCGGCGAGATCGTCGCGCTGGCCGGCCTCGTCGGGGCGGGCCGCACCGAGGTCGCCCGCGCGATCTTCGGCATCGACCGCTACGACTCCGGCTCGGTCACGGTCTCCGGCAAGCCGCTCCACCCCCACTCGCCGCAGGCGGCCATCGACGCCGGCATGGGCTTCGTGCCCGAGGATCGCCGCAAGCAGGGGCTCGTCATGGACCTCTCCGTCGCCCGCAACGCGACCCTCACGCTGCGCAAGCAGCTCGCCCGGTTCGGCCTCATCGACGGGCGTCGCGAGCGCGCGGCCGCCGAGGAGTGGACGGGTCGCCTGCAGGTCAAGACCGGCTCGCAGGACCTCTCGGTGGCGACGCTCTCCGGCGGCAACCAGCAGAAGGTCGTCATCCTCAAGTGGCTGGCGACCAGCCCGAAGCTGCTGATCGTCGACGAACCAACGCGCGGCATCGACGTAGGCACGAAGTCCGAGGTGCATCGCCTCATCTCCGAGCTCGCGGGGCAGGGGATCGCAGTGCTCATGATCTCCTCCGAACTGCCGGAG
>JAODAU010000414.1 GCA_025463615.1 Microbacteriaceae bacterium
GCAGACCGTCGTGCGCCCGGCGCGCGTGCCCGTCGAGCCGCCGGAGCCGGGCGTCGAGACGGTTGCGGCCGAGGAGCGGGCCGCGGCGCCGGCATCCGGTGGGCGGCTCCCCGTGGTCGGGATCGTGATCGGCGCGGTGGTGGTCGTGGCCGCGATCGTCGTGGCGCTGGTGCTGTTCGTGCCGGGGATCGTCTCCGGGTCGAAGCCGGTGGCCACGCCGACCTCGGGCGGTGGGCCGATCGTCGTCTCCGCGGTGCCGGATCCGCAGAAGGGCGTCGTGACCCCGAGCCCGGACGGAACGTCGGTGACGTTCACCTGGACCAACCCGAAGCCGAAGGCCGGCGACACGTTCGCCTGGTCGCAGGTGGGCGGCAACCCCACCCCCACCGAGACCGCTCAGGCCGTCGTGACCGGGGTCGTGCCCGGCTCGCGCGTCTGCATCCAGGTCGTCGTCGTGCGCGACGGGCAGACCTCGCCGAACCCGCTCACGGAGTGCACCGCGTGACGCCGATCAGGATCGAGTTCTGCGGCGAGTGGTACACCGTGGACGCCCCGGGGGAGTTCTTCATCGGTCGCGAGGGCGACCTCGCCGTCGACGACAACCCCTACCTGCACCGCCACTTCCTGCGCATCTATTCCGATCGCGACATGTGGTGGATCGGCAACGTCGGCACGCTGCTCTCCGCGACCGTTACGGATGCGACCGGCGCCGTGCAGGCCTGGCTCGCGTCCGGCGCGCAGCTGCCCATCGTGTTCCCGACGCTGCACGTGATGTTCAGCGCGGGCTCCACCACCTACGACCTCACGGTGCACTCGGAGGACGAGCACTTCTCCTCGACGCCGTTCGCGGCGACCACCATCACGTCGACGACGATCATGCCGGTCACCCTCACGCTCAGCCAGCGGCAGCTCATCGTGTCCCTGGCCGAGGGCGTGCTCACCCAGGCCGTGCCGGGACGCGGCGAGGTCCCCACCTCCGCCGAGGCGGCCGCGCGCCTGGGCTGGTCGATGACCACGTTCAACCGCAAGCTCGACAACGTCTGCGAGAAGCTCGACCGTATCGGGGTGTCCGGACTGCGCGGCGGCAAGGGCAAGCTGGCCAACAACCGACGCGCGCGGCTCGTCGAATACGCCGTGGCGACGCACCTCGTCAGCGCCGAGGACCTCCCCCTGCTCGAGAGGGCTCAGGAGGTGAAGGATGAGGCTTGACGTGCTCGGCCGCATCCGCGCCCACAGGTCGCTGCTCAGCGGCGTCGCGATCGCCGTGGTCGCGGCCGTGCCGATCACGCTCGCGATCGTGCACCAGGGCTTCCCGGTGTCGGATGTCGACCTGGACTCGCAGAACGTCTGGGTCACGAACGGCGAACAGCTGCTCGGCGGCCGGCTCAATCACCAGATCGCGGAGCTCGACGCGAAGGTCAACGGGTCGTCGAGCCACCTCGACGTGCTGCAGGACGGCGGCGCCACCATCCTCACCGACACCTCGCAGGGCTCGGCCCAGGTGATCGACCCGGCGTTCGTCTCGCTCACCCAGAAGATCAGCGTGCCGATCGACTCGCAGCTCGCCTACGGTCTCGACACCCTCGCGGTGCTGGGGCCGGACGGACGGCTGTGGGTCATCGACGCGAGTGACCGGCTCAGCTTCGACCCCGCGAAGAGCACGCCGGTGGCCAAGCTCGGGGTGGGCGCGAAGGTGGTCGTGAGCAAGGGGGGCGTCACCTATGCCGCGTCGCCCACCCTCAAGCGGCTGGTGACGGTGCAGCACCCGGGCGCGGTCGCGACGAGCGCCGCGCTCGCCGTACCGAAGACCTTCCAGCTGACCGCGGTGGGGGAGCATCCGCTGCTGCTCGACACCGCAGCGAAGACGCTCATCCGCGCGGACGGCGGATCGACGAAGCTCCCGGGCACCCCGATGAAGCTGCAGCAGGCGGGGCCCGACAACACGTACGCCGTCGTGGCCACCGGCGACTCCCTGCTCGAGGTGCCGGTCGCGGGCGGCACGCCCGTGGTGGTCCCGGCGAAGATCACGCGCCCGGTCACGAGCGCGAAGGGTGTCTCGGCCCCGGTCTTCCTCGCCGGCTGCGCCTACGGCGCGTGGGGCGGCGCCCAGAGGTACCTCTACGCCTGCGACGGCCGCGCGCCGATCACCCAGGACATCGGCCAGCCCACGGTCGGCAGCGACCTCGAGTTCCGCGTGAACCACGGCGTGATCGCGCTCAACAACCTGCAGAACGGCAACGCGTGGGTGGTGTCGTCCAACATCCGTCTCGTGAACAACTGGGCGCAGCTCAACCCGCAGCAGACGGAGACGAACAGCGACGACGGCAAGGAGAAGCCGGTGCAGCAGTCGTTCGCCGACGAGCTGGCGAACCGCACCGACGTGAACCATTCGCCCGTCGCGGTCGACGACTCCTTCGGGGTGCGACCGGGCCGCACCACCGTGCTGCCCGTGCTCGACAACGACACGGACCAGGACGGCGACGTGCTCACCATCACCGCGGTGGACGGTCTCACGTCGAGCCAGGGCACGGTCGACCTCATCGAGGGAGGGCGGGCGCTGCAGTTCACGCCGTCGGGCCTCGACCTCTCCTCCGCGTCGTTCCGCTACACGATCACCGACGGTCGCAAGGCGTACGCGTCCGCGAACGTGAACGTGACGCTCCGGCCGCTCACCGTGAACACCGCGCCGGTCGCGAAGCGGTCGAGCACGACCGCGGTCGAGGTGGGCCAGTCGATCGCGTACAACGTGCTCAAGGACTGGATCGACCCCGACGGCGACGACGTGTACCTGCTGAACGCGTCATCCACCACCCCGGATCTCGTGCAGTTCCAGCCCGACGGCACCATCACCTTCAGCTCGAAGACCGGGCAGACCGGCGCGAAACAGGTGGCGTTCACCGTCTCGGACGGCCACGCGACCACCACCGGGAGCCTGGAGGTGGATGTCAAGGCCGTCGACTCCATGGACCCTGTCGCCGTTCCCGACTACGCCACCACCCTCTCGACCGTGCCCGTGGTGCTGCACCCGCTCGACAACGACCAGTCGCCCTCCGGCGCGCCGCTCCAGCTGGTGGGCGCCAAGGCGGAGTTCGGCGGCCCGGTCTCCATCGCCGTGGACCAGGCGAACTCCACGCTCACGGTGCAGTCGAACACGGCCGGCGAGTACTACCTCGTGTACACCCTGGCCGCCGGTTCGCACACGACGCAGGGGCTCGCGCTGGTGAACGTCAGCGATCCGCAGGGCGCGAACCAGGCGCCGATCGCGGTCAACGACGTGGTCTACGTGCGGCCGGGGGAGCCGACCTCGGTGAACGTGCTCGACAACGACATCTCGCCGTCCGGGCGCGTGCTGGTGCTGCAGTCGGTGACCTCCGCCGCCGACGCGTCGACGCTCAACGTGGAGGTGCTCGACAAGTCGGTCGTGCGGGTCACCTCTCCTGGCGTGCTCGGGCAGCAGCTCCAGCTCACGTACACGGTCTCGGACGGCCTCAAGTCGGCGAAGGCGGGCATCACCGTGGTGCCGATCCCGCCGCTGGTGAACCACCAGGCCCCCGTGGCGGCGGATGACACGGCCACCGTGCGCGCGGGCGACATCGTCAGCGTGCACGTGCTCGACAACGACTCGTCGCCCGACAACGAGCCGTTCACGCTCGACCCGGCGCTCGCCGACACGAGCAACGCGGGCACGGGCTCGACCGCCTTCGTGAGCGGGTCGCTGGTGCGCTACCAGGCGCCGACCGTGGCGGGCGACTACAGCGTCACCTACTCGATCACCGACAAGTTCGGCCAGAAGGCGAACGCCAGCGTCGCGTTCGCGGTGACCGCGAAGGGAGGCAAGGACAGGCCTCCCATGCCGCAGGAGCTGAACGCGCGCGCGTTCGCCGGCACCAGCAGCCAGATCGTCGTGCCGCTGGACGGCATCGATCCGGAGGGCGACTCCGTCTCCCTCGACGGCATCGCGACGCCGCCGGGGCTCGGGCGCATCACCGACGTCACCACCACCTCGTTCACGTACGAGGCGTACCCGAACTCGGCCGGCACCGACCACTTCACGTACCAGGTCGAGGACACGGCCGGCAAGACGGCGATCGGCACGGTGAACGTCGGCATCGCCCCGCGGCCGTCGACCTCGAAGCCGCCGATCGCGGTCGACGACAAGGTCGAGATCAAGCCGGGCAAGACCGCCGCCGTGCCCGTGCTGCTCAACGACTCCGACCCCAACGGGTACACGATCAGCCTGAAGAAGACGCTCACCCACGTGGAGGCGCCGCTGAAGGCGCGGGTGGTCGGCGCCACCGTGCTGATCACGGCGCCCGACAACGAGGGCGCGTACTCGGTGGGCTACCAGATCACCAACGGCGAGGGCGGCCAGGCCCCCGGCGTCGTGCAGGTCCTGGTCACCAAGGACGCGACCCCGCAGTATCCGACCGCCGCCGACCACGTGATCGGCATCGAGCAGCTGACCGGCAAGTCCGACATCGACGTGTCCGTGCTCGACGGCGCGCTCAACCCGTCGGGCCTCGCCTCGGACCTCAAGATCGCGGTGCGCGGACCGAACGCGTCGGCGGCGCAGGTGAAGGCGAACGGCAAGGTGAACGTCACGCCGGGGGAACACCGGATGGCGATCACCTACTCGCTCACCGACGAGACCACCGGACTGTCGGGGGATGCGTTCATCATCGTGCCGCCGAAGCCCGGCTCGGCCGAGGCATCCACCGCGCCGCCGCACATCAAGGACGGCCTGAACCCGATCATCAAGATGAACGGAAGCGAGCAGTTCGACCTCTCGAAGATCGTGGACGTGCCCTCCGGCCGCCCGATCAAGATCGTGAACGGCGCGAGCGCGAAGGCGACGAACAGCAACGGCCAGTCGCCGTTCGTCAACGCGCAGCAGCTCACCTTCACCGGTGCGAAGGACTACCGGGGCCCCGCCGCGATCACCTTCCAGGTGGATGACGGCCGCGACCCCGGCACCACGCAGGACCGGGTCACGCTGCTCACCCTGCAGATCACGGTCGGGTCGGCCGACCAGTCCGACGTGCCGCCCACCTTCACGCCGCCGAACGAGACGGTGCAGGCCGGCGAGGCCGCCATCGAGGTGAACCTGCGCGACTCGACCTACCAGCCGAACCCGCAGATCCTCAGCCAGGTCACCTATTCGGGATTCTCCAGCTCCAACCCCGCGATCCGGTTCTCGAACAACGGCTCGACCCTCTCGCTCTCCGCCGACTTCGGCGTGCAGCCGGGCACCTCCGCCGTGATCTCGTTCACGGTCAACTCGGGCGAGTTCCACATCCCCGGCAGCGTCAACGCGAAGGTGGTGTCGTCGACCAAGCCGAAGGCGCAGCAGAAGACGGTGCCGACCTCGAACTTCGAGCGCAGCACCGTCGGGCAGACCACCCTTTCCGACGCGGCCGGGTCGAACTACTGGATCAACCCGTTCGCCGACAAGAACCAGCCGCTGACGATCGTCGCGGCCAAGCTGGCGAACGCCCAGTCCGGCGTCACCGTGAGCTACACGGCCAGCACCCTCACCGTGAAGGCGACCACCGCGGCGCCGGTGGGCACGGTCACCGTGAATTACACGGTCCAGGATGCGACGAAAGACCCGACTCGCAACGTCGTCGGGCAGTGGACGGTGACCATCCACGACATCCCGGGCAAGGGCGCGACGCCCACCGCCACGACGGCCACGCACAACGACGGCAAGGCGGATGTCACGATCTCCGCGCCCTCGGACAACGGCAACCTCACCATCGACAGCTACAACATCCGTTCGGTACCGGCCGCGTCGACCAAGACGGTCAGCGCGACCGGCACCTACACGATGACGGGGTTGACGAACGGCACCGCGTACACGTTCCAGGTCCAGGCGCACAACAGCGACGGCTGGGGCGCCTGGTCGGATGCCAGCAAGTCCGTGACTCCGTACGGCACCCCGAGCGCGCCGCGCAACCTGGACGGCTCGGCGGCCGGCACGGCCCCGACCACCGTCAGCTACAGCTGGGACGTGCCGAGCGACACCGGCGGCGGCACGGTGACCTACCACTACACCTACGACGGCAGCTCGGGAACGACCTCGGCGACGAGCAAGTCGTTCACCGGCCAGGGCGCGGGCAACCACACGTTCTCGGTCTTCGCCGTCAACGACCACAGCGGCAACGCGGGCGCGACCGCCGGCCCGAAGACCGTCAACGTGACCGTGGAGAACCCGAGCATCACCGCGCACCGCAACGACGGGTACGGCGAGTTCGGCACCTGCGGGTCGTGGAGCTGCTCGTACCCCGCGGCATCCTGGTCCAACGTCACGCCCGGCACCTACACGATCTGCGAGCAGACCGGCCCGACCGACTCGATCTCGGCCTGCAAGACCATGTCGATCGGCGCCTCCGGCTCGTACACGTTCAACGAGTCGGGCCAGGGCGGCGTGCTCGGCTGGCCGAACAACACCATCAGCGTGCAGCTGAAGCAGGGCGGCACGACCGTCGCCTCCGACAGCCGCAAGTGGTCGGATGCCTCCTGCCTCTCCACCTCCCAGTGCCGGAACGGCCCATAACAGGAAGACTCACATGCCCGTAACGCAAGAACAGGCGGACTGGTTCGCCGGTGCATTCACGCAGCTCGTGGACAACATCGACAAGGCCATCCTCGGCAAGCAGCACACGATCCGGCTCGTGCTCACCGCGATGCTGTCGGACGGCCACGTGCTGCTCGAGGACGTGCCCGGCACCGGCAAGACGGTGCTGTCCAAGGCGCTCGCGAACACGGTCGACGGCACCCACTCGCGCATCCAGTTCACGCCGGACCTGCTGCCCTCGGATGTCACGGGCGTCACCATCTACGACCAGGGCAACGGTCGCTTCGAGTTCCACCCGGGCCCGATCTTCGCCTCCGTCGTGCTCGCCGACGAGATCAACCGCGCCAGCCCGAAGACCCAGAGCGCACTGCTCGAGGTCATGGAGGAGGGCGTGGTGACCGTCGACGGCGTCGGGCATCCGGTCGGCGCGCCGTTCCTGGTGATCGCCACCCAGAACCCGGTCGAGCAGTCGGGCACCTACACGCTCCCCGAGGCGCAGCTCGACCGCTTCCTCATCAAGACCTCGCTGGGCTACCCGGACCACGACACCACGGTGAGCCTGCTGCTCGACTCCTCCAACCGGGCCCGCGCCAACCTCATCTCGCCGATCATCGCCTCCGAGTCGATCGTGAGCATGGCGCGGCTGGCCAGCGACGTGCACGTGGACGCCTCGGTCATGGGCTACGTGAGCGAGATCGTCTCCGCGACCCGCGCCGACAAGGATGCCGCCCTCGGCGTCAGCATCCGCGGCGCGCTCGCCCTCGCCCGGGCGCTGAAGACCTGGGCGATCTCGTCCGGGCGCACCTTCGTCACGCCGGACGACGTGCGCGACCTCGCGGAGCCGGTGCTCTCGCACCGCATCATCGTCGACCCCGAGTCCGAGTTCGCCGGGGTGACCGGCGCCGACATCGTGGGTCGCGCGATCGACTCCGTCGAGCCGCCGGCCTACCGGGCCGCCTGACCCGGATGACCACGGCGCCCCTCCGCACCCCCTCTCCGACGCGCATCGCGATCGGGGAGATCCGGCGCGCCCTGCTCGCGGGCTTCGCCGCGCTGGGGCGACGGATCGGGCAGCTCGCCGTGCTCCTCTGGCGACGGGCGCGACCGATCCTCGCCACGGTGAGCGTGATGGGCTGGCTCGTGCTCGGTGCGGCCGTCGTCTCGTTCGTCGTCGCGGGGGTGCTCGGCTGGCTCGAGTTCGCCTACCTCGGGGCCACCCTGGCCGGCGGCTTCCTCGTCGCCGCCTGCTTCGCGATCGGCCGCGCGACCTATCGGGTCACCATCGAGCTGAACCCGCGCCGTGTGGTGGCGGGGGACCGGGCGCTGGGCCAGATGGTGGTCGCCAACTCCGGCCGCAAGCCGCTGGCCGCGACGCGCATGGAGCTGCCGGTGGGCACGGCCGTTGCCGAGTTCACCGTGCCGCGGCTCGCGCCGGGCGAGGAGAGCGAGGAGCTGTTCGCCATGCCGACGCACCGGCGCGCCCTCATCCTCGCCGGTCCCGCCGTCTCGGTGCGCGGCGACCAGCTGGGGCTCGTGCGGCGCACCGTGAGCTGGACGGACCAGGTGGAGCTGTTCGTGCACCCGAAGACCACGCGGCTGATCGCGACCGCGCCCGGGCTCGTGCGCGACCTCGAGGGGCAGGCCAGCGCGGTCATCACCAACAGCGACCTCGCGTTCCACGCGCTGCGGCAGTACGAGCCGGGCGACGACATCCGCAACGTGCACTGGCGCACGTCGGCGCGCACCGGCCAGCTCATGGTGCGGCAGTACACCGAGACGCGGCGCTCCCAGCTGCTGCTCGCGCAGAGCGCCGAGCGCTCGCACTACGCCTCCGACGAGGAGTTCGAGCTCGCGATCTCGGTGATGGCGTCCATCGGGTGCCAGGTGATCCGCGAGAAGACCAACCTCGACGTGCTCTGGGAGCGCGCCAGGCTGCACAGCCGCTCGGCCGTCTCCCTGCTCGACGATTCGTGCCGCATCGAGCAGGTCGACGGCGACTTCCCGACCCTGCGCGACTTCATGCGCTCGGCGACGCGCTCGCTGCCGGTGCCGTCGCTGGTGATGCTCGTGGTCGGCTCGCAGGCGCCCACCCATGAGATCCGGTCGGTCTCCACGCTCTACGGCAACGACACCGTGATGATCGCGGTGCGCGTGGCCTCGGACGAGCCGGCCGGGCTGTCGAAGATCGGACGCACCGTCGTCGCGACGGTGGGTCGGCTGGGCGACCTGCCCGCCATCCTCGAGCGGGCGGGCCGATGACCACGGCCACGGCATCCGTCTCCCGCGTCCGCCTCGCCGGGAAGGCCCTCACCGCCACGGTCTGGGTGGATGTCGCCGTGCTCACGGTGCTCAACGCCCTCGCCATCGCGGGGTTCGAGCCGGCGTTCGGGCCGTACGACTACCTGGTCGCGGGCATCGCGGGGCTCGTCGTCGGCACGGTCGCCGCGCTCGCCGGGGTGCTGCTGCGGCTCGGGGTGCTGTGGACCGTGATCCTCGCGATCGCCGCCTATTTCCTCTTCGGCTCGGCGGTCACGATGCCGGCGCAGGCCATCGGCGGCGTCATCCCGAGCGGCACGAGCCTGGCCGGGCTCGTGCAGGGCGCCGTGTTCGGCTGGGCCGACATCGTCACGCTGCAGACCCCGGTGGAGGCGCCGGCCTACATCGCGGTCGTGCCGTATTTCGCTACCTGGCTCGCCGCTCTGCTCTGCGTCTCGCTCGCCTGCCGCTGGCTGCCGCGCCGGCCGAGGACGCCGCTGCGGGCCGCCGTGCTGCTCGTGCCGCCGGTGGTGCTCTACGTGGCCGGCATCCTGCTCGGCACCGCCGAGCCGTACCTGGCCGCCCTGCGCGGGGTCGCGTTCGCCGCGATCGCGCTGGTCTGGCTCGGCTGGCGACGGCGACGCGACGGATCGATGGCGATCACGGTCGACGGCCCCGCGCGCCGGCGCAAGGTGGTCGGCGTGGCGATCGTGGTGCTCGGGGGCGTCGCGATCGGCGCGGTCGGCGGCTACCTCGCCGGGCCGGCCGCGGCCCAGCGCTTCGTGCTCCGCCAGCAGATCACGCCGCCGTTCGACCCGCTGCAGTACCCGAGCCCGCTCGCCGGGTTCCGCAACTACACGAAGAAGCTCGAGAAGACGGACCTCTTCACCGTCACCGGCCTGCAGGACGGCCAGCGCATCCGCCTGGCCACCATGGACAGCTACGACGGCCAGGTCTGGTCGGTGGCGAGCCCGAAGACCCAGACCAGCGACTCGGGCGCCTTCGAGCTGCTCGGTCGCACCATCCCAAAGCCGCCGCTGGCGCTGGCGGGACCGTCGTCGACGCTGACCGTCACGATCGACGGCTACGACGACGTCTGGCTGCCCGACGCCCTCTACCCGGACACCCTCGACTTCGATGCCTTCACGGGCACCGACCCGACCACGACCATCCGGGTGAACCCGTCGACCAGCACCGCCGCGGTGACCAGTGGGGTGTCGAAGGGCCTGAAGTACACGCTGAGGGTCACCACCCCGGACATCCCGAACGACAAGAAGCTCGCCACCGTGCCCGCGGCGAAGCTGGAGGAGCCGCCGGTCTCGAACGTCCCGGATGTCGTCAAGGCGAAGGCCCTCGAGTACGCCGGGTCGGCGAAGACCGCGATCCAGCAGCTGCGCAACGTCGAGCGCACGCTGAAGACGACCGGCTACCTCAGCCACGGCCTGGCCTCCGATCCGGTGCCGTCCCTGGCTGGCGCCGGCGCCGACCGCATGACCACCCTGTTCACCAAGGAGCCGATGGTCGGCGACGAGGAGCAGTACTCCTCGGCCTTCGCGCTCATGGCGAAGAGCCTCGGCTTCGACACCCGGGTGGTCATGGGCTTCGCGCCCAAAGTCACGAAGGGAACGACGAGCGTCGAGGTGACCGGCAAGGATGTGACGGCCTGGGACGAGGTCGCGTTCCGCGGCGTGGGCTGGGTGCCGTTCTACCCGACCCCGACGCGCACCGACGCCCCGCAGGAGCAGACCACCAAGCCCAAGATCGAGCCGCAGCCGCAGGTGCGCCAGCCGCCGACCACCACCAAGAACCAGGGCGACCTGCTCACCCCGGTGAAGATCAGCAACAAGAACCCGCCGGACAAGGGCGCGGGCTTCCAGCTGCCGGCCTGGGCCTACTGGGTGGCGGGCATCATCGGCATCCCGCTGCTGCTCTACTTCGTGCCGCTGCTCGTCGTGGCCCTGCTGCGGCGACGCCGTCGGAGTGTGCGCCGCGAGACCGGCAGCGCGGACAGCAGGGTGGCCGGCGCCTGGGACGAGCTCGTGGACCGGCTCGTCGAGCTCGGGCTGCCGGTGCCCGACCGCGCCACGCGCGTGCAGACCGCCCGCGCGCTTGAGAGGCAGGGCGCCGAGCAGGGGGTGCAGCTGCCGGATGACGGGCTCGAGCCCATGGCCCGATCCGTCGACGACGTCGTGTTCTCCGGCCGCGAGGTCGACGACGGGGCGGTTCAGGGCGCCTGGCAGGCCTCCGACGAGACGACGGATGCCGCACTCGCCTCCGCGGGCTGGTTGCGTCGCCGCGTCGCGGCCCTGCGTCTTCGTCGGAGGTCGCGGCCGCGCCCGAGCGCCGCCCGCGGCGCACGGCGCACTGTGGCGCAGGCGCGGGCGAACCTATAGTGGTCACGTGGAGAAGCCGGGTTACATCACGCCGCCGCCGGGCCTGATCCCCCCGGCGCCGTCCACCGAGCCGACCACCGCGCCCATGCCCGAGCGCGACCGCGGCATCCCCACCTTCGTGCCGACCCCGCTCGGGGCTCCCGTGCGCGCGGCGACCCAGTGGTCGCTCACCCTGCACGACGGCTCGATCGTGCAGCTGGCGGGCACGATGCTGCTCGGGCGCGACCCGGCGCGGCTGCCGGGGTGGGAGAGCGCCGCGCTCGTCAAGCTCAACGATCCGGACAAGACCGTCTCGAAGACCCACGCCGCGGTCGACACGCGCGACGGCGGCCTCACCGTCGTCGACCTGGAGTCCACGAACGGTGTCGCGGTGATCGCGCCCGGGGGAGCGAAGGTGGCCCTCGATCCCGGTGCGGCGCACGTGGTCGAGAGCGGTTCGACCATCCTGTTCGGCAGCTACGCGGTGGTCGCCGCGGCCCGCTGACCGGCGTCGGTCAGGCGACCGACTCCACGCGGCGCAGGCTCTCGCCGGAGCGCCAGGCGTTCAACGCGAGCGCGACCGACAGCGCGCCGAGCACCACCCCGATGGCGAGCAGAACCGCGGCGACGACGCCCGCGCCGTTCGTCGCGGCCACCGGCGCGCTCCCGGCGAACGCGCCGGCCACGGCGGCGATCCAGAGCTCGGCCCGCCACCGGTGCGAGAACAGCCGCCAGAAGCGCTGCGCGGGCGACCCCTCGCGGATCGTCGCGCGACCCCGCTCGGCGCGCGCGTCGAACGTGCGCTTCTTGAGCAGGGAGACGGCGGATGCCGCGGCCAGGCCCGCGGGGAACGCGCCGTTCAGCGCCAGCACGAACCACACCGCGTCGCGCGCCGTCGGCGAGAGGGTGCCCGGCCACGAACCGACCGACTGCAGGATGCTGGGCACCGCGATCACCGCGCACCAGGCGAGCACGGCGGCGCACAGCCAGGCGATGTGCGCGCGCAGGGGGAGGGCCACCAGGTCGACGACGTTCGAGCCTCCCTCCAGCAGGGTGGTCTCGCGCTCCGTCCAGGCGCCGCGGCGGATGAGCTCGCCGAAGATGACCAGGCAGGCGGCGACGAGCAGGAGGCCGCCCGGCGCGATCACGATCCAGCGCGCGGCGGGCGTGCCGTCGTCGGCGATGAGGTAGAGCGGGGCCGGGTCGCCGGTCACGGGGTCGAGCGGGCGGGCGTCGGCCGCGCTGATCAGGACCACAGTCGCGACGAGCGCGAGGAAGGCGAGCACCGTCACCCCGATGCCGACGCCCACGAGCACGCGGGCGACGGCGAGGGCCTGGCGGTGCTCGCGGTCGGCGGTGGCGTCAGGCGTCGTCATCCTGGATCCACAGCATCGAATCGACTATGGAGTCCAGGAGTTCGAGGTAGAGGTCGGGCTGCTCCGCCATCGGAACGTCGGCGAAGATGCGGAACACGCGCTCCGCGTCGGCGGCCGTCACCCAGTACTGCGCCTGCACCTGGGGCGTCGTGGTGTCGCCGATCGCCATCTCGGTGACCTCGGCGATGCGGGCGACCGGGCCCACGTGCAGTTCGAGGATCTCGGCATCCGGGCGCAGGAAGCGCAGGCGCGCCTCCGCCCCCTCGACCCCCGTGCCGTCCATCTCGTCGGGCCACGCCGCCTCGGCGATCATGATCGAGGCGGGGAACGGCACGCCCGGCATGATCTCCAGCGACATCACGAAGCTGATCGCGCCGTTCTGCTTGGCCTTCCTGGCCACGTCGGTGAGCTGCTCGCGCACCTCCCGACGGGTCTTGGCGAAGCGGTCGTTGCGGCCCACCTGTTCGACCACGAGGGCCTTGATCCTGCGCTCCATCGCCTCGTCGTCGTCCATCGGGATCGACGCCCAGGTGCCGGGCAGGATGATGGAGAACTCGCCCCCGGCGATCTTCTGCTGGCGCGTCACGACGCGATCCCCAGCTCGACGGTGGTCGTGGAGACGATGTCCACGGCGACGGCCGGCAGGTCGGCGATCGCGTTCAGGTCGGTCGTGGTGAAGGTGAACTGCAGCATCTGCCGCGCACCGGGCGGGTAGACCCCGACGACGACGCGCTCCTCGCCCCAGCCGTCCTCGTCACCGAGCTCTCGGTAGGTGTTGAACGTGCGGGCGCCGACCAGCTCGCCGGCGTCGACGGCGCCGCGCCAGGTGGCGACATCCCGCACCAGCATGCCCGGCTCGCGGCGACCGCGCTGCGCCTCGGCGGCGGCGAGGAAGGTCTCGGGGCTGTCGTCGACATCCAGCTCGAGCAGCCCGTAGGTGAGCAGGCAGTCGACCAGTCCGTATTGGGCGCGCGGCAGGCTCACCGCGGCGGCGAGGAAGGCGTCGTCGAGCAGCGAGAGGCGGTAACGCAGGTCTTCGAGCTGGGCGGCGAGGTTGTCGGCAGCGTCGCCCTCGGCGAGGCTGCGGGCGAACTCCTTAGCCCAGCGCGGGGTCACCTCGTCGCGGCCGATCGGGAGCGGAAACCAGGTCTCCGGAACCTCGATCCCGTAGTGGAGGATGTCGCTCCCCGCCCGCACCTCATTGCCGCTCATGCGTTCCCCTCGAAGCTGATCGTGTTCCGTCGTTCAGGCTACCAACCGCCTAGAACGGCTTGAGCTTGACCTGGTTGTCGTCGCCGACGTGCACGATGTTGATCGCGGTCTGCACCTTGCCGACCACGCCGCGCAATTCGTAGGCCGTCATCGCGGTGTAGTTGAGGGCCATGCTCGGCGACGAGAACACGATCGACGGCTTGAAGCCGTGCACGAAGGCGGTCTTGTCGATGCCGAGGATCTTGGTCGGGTGCGTCGCGAAGTCGAGGCCACGCGTCTTCAGGTTGCTGAGCGTGAGCTTGCCCGCTCCCATCTTGAACGGGTTCTCGAACAGCTTGGCGCTCTTGAAGTCCTTGGCCGCGCCGGCGAGGTAGTTGCCCTTGCCGAGCCCGGTGAGGCTCTTGACCGTGCCGCCCTGCCGCATCGCGGCCGAGATGCCGCGCATCTTGGCGAGCTTGCCGAGGTAGGTGAAGATCTTGCCGCCGAATGCGGTGAGCACGAGGCCGACCGCCGCGCCGATGATCGCCATGAAGCTGCCCTCGCCGGTCGCGTACTTGACGATCGCCTCGGCGAGGGTGAGCACGGCGCCGAGGATCGCGAAGGCGAGCAGCACCTGGCCGAGGATGGGCACCCAGGAGAGGAAGAGCGAGAGGAACGCCGCGATCTCGCAGATGCCCTTGAGCGCGTCGGCGATCTTGTTGATCCAGTCGCCGACGTGGTCCCAGAACCCGTCCTCGAGGCTGCTGCCCTCGTAGGAGTCGCTGACGGCGCTCGCGGCGGTCTTCGCCGCGGCATCCTTCGCGTCGCTCGCCAGCTGCCAGTCGCTCCTGGCCTTGCTCACGTCGCCGGTGACGTCCGCGGCCTTCTGCGTCCAGAACGTGAGCTGCTTCTGGTTCGCGGCCTGGTCCGGGCCGGGCTGCTGCGCCAGGGTCTCGTAGTGGTCCTTCTGCGACTGGGCGTACCCGCCGTCGTCGGCGCTGCCGGCGGCGAGGATGGCGCGGTGTGCGTCGCCCTGAGCCTGGCGGAGGGCGATCGCGTAGGTGATGAGCGCGGTGGACGTGCCGCGGTAGCGGCCCTCCGCCTTGTCGATCTTGTTCGCGACGTCCTCGGCCTTGTCCCGCACCTCGTGGACGGCCTTGCTGATCAGCTTGTCGGGGTTGGCGATCTTGTGCAGCTCGGCGCTGGCGTTCTTGATGGCATCGGCGATGGCCAGGTAGTGCTGCGCCTTGGTCTGCACGAAGTCCGGGTCACCGGAAAGTTCGGTCAGCATGAGCGTCCCCTCGTCTGCGTGGAAATCGTCTGCGTGGAAATGGGTCTGGGTCGGCGATCAGGGCGTGCCGACGGGCGTGGTGTCTTTGCTCGCGATCGCGGCAGCCAGCTTGCGGTCCGTCTCGTCGAACGAGTCGTAGATCTTCTTCACGCTGTCGTGAAGGGCCGAGATCGCGTCGAGCATGCGGCCGCGGTGGATGTTCCAGTTGTGCGCGAAGTCGTGCACCTTGTCGCCGAGGTGGTCGTTGCCGCAGGCGTCGGCCACATTGTCGCTGAACTCGTTGGCGTTCTTGAACTCGTCGAGAATCGCCGCGAGGTTGGTCTCGGCGTTCTGCAGCGTCCTGATGTCGACGAGCAGGTCCGGATTGGCCATGGTGGTCTCCTCTCGTGGTGGCCCGGGCACAGCGGTCGCCGGGCTCGCGAGCCGTGGAGGCTCGCGAGCGCAGCGACCGGGGTGGTTCAGCCCTTGATGGCCTGGGCGAGCTGGGTGTCGGTGTCCTGCAGGGCCTGGGCGGCCTTGGTCAGGTACTGCGACATCCCGTCGAGGCCGTCGACCGCCGACTTCGTGCCGGTCGTGAACTGGGTGTACGAGTCGTGGAACGCACCGGATGCGGCGTCGGTCACGAACCCGCCGCTGACGAGGTTGCCGACCAGCGTCTGCAGCTCGTTGAGCTTGGTGGTGAGTTCCTCTTTGCCGGCGGCAAGCTTGCCCGCGGCATCCGTCATGTCGCTGTAGCTGACGTTCAAGTTGGCCATGATTACTCCCTGGACTTCTCGGGAGATCCCCGCTGGATCTGCCGTCTTTCCTCTAACGTAGGCGGTCGCTCACCTTTGGGCGATGGGTAGCACTCCCCATCACGCGTCGAGCCCGTGCAGCGGCAGCTGCACCCGCACCCACTTGCCGCCGTTGACGAGGATGCCGCGCCCGGCCGGGAACTCGGAGCGCGACAGCCGCGGCAGCGCCGTCTTGAGGATGAGGTCACCGTCCATCGACTCCGGCTGGAGCAGGATGCCGCGGCGCGCGTTCTTGATCTCGCCCATGAGCGGCCAGGAGGAGCTCCACGTCGACGTCTCGGACTCGGCGACGACCAGGTGGTCGCTGCGTTTCACCGCCTTGATCAGGTCGACGAGCGGCTGGTCCGCCGAGCTCTGCAGGAACTCCGAGATCGCCTCGATCACGATCACGATCCTGCCCTCGGTGTCGGGATCGGCGACGGCCTCCACCAGCTCCTTGGCGAGCGCCGCGGCATCCTCAACGGTGATCGCGGTGGCGGTCCAGTCGACGGCCGACCCGAGCCGGGAGCGCCGGTTGCCGAAGTAGTAGCGCCGCGCCCCGGGGTCGAACCGTTTCACCGAGTGGGCGATCGCCTCGATCGCGGCGGTGCGGCCGCTCGCCGGCGGCCCCGCGATGAGGAACGCGCCGCTCGGGTCGATGCCGACCGGGCCGAGGTCTTCCTCGCTGAGGCCGAGCACGAGCAGGTCGCCTATCCGGTCGGGGAGCAGGCGGTCGTCGTACTCCTTGGGGAGGGACCCGATCGCCTCCGCGGGTGCGACCCCCGCTCGCGTCATCGCCTCGCCGAGGGCGCGCATGGCGGTCGACTGGTCGGACATCGAGGCGGTGCCGCCGAGCACGGCCAGCTGGGTCTCGAGCCCGTCGAGCACGGCGCGTCCCGCGGGCGACGCGACGCCGAGCACGTCGGACGGCACGTCGAGCAGGCCGTAGGACGACTCGTCGGAGAGCCGCAGCACGATCCGCCGCTGCACGCTGGAGGTGATGTTGGATGGCACGGAACCGGGCCGGTCGGCGGTGAACGCCACGTGGATGCCCAGCTGACGCCCGTCGGTGATCAGCTCCTGGAACACGCCGTACCAGGTGGAGCGGCCGGTGGGGATCTCGAACTCGTTCCGGAAGGCGGGGAATCCGTCGATCAGCAGCAGGATGCGGGGCTCGTTCGGTCGGGAGGCGAGCCGGCGATAGTCGGTGATGCTCGCCGCGTTCGCCTCCGCGAAGCGCGGCGCGCGCGACTCCTTCTGCGCGCGGAGGTAGCGGAAGAGTCGCGCGACGCGCTCGGTGTCGTCGCCGTTGATGACGGAGCCGACGTGGGGGAGCGCCTCCAGCATCCGCAGGCTCCCCGCCCCGAAGTCGAGGCCGTAGACCTGCACGGGGCCGCCCCGCGGGGTGATCGCGGCGGCCGCGGCGAGGGTGCGCAGGGCCGTACTCTTGCCGCTGCCGCCCGTGCCGTAGATGGCGATGTGGCCATCGACGTCCGGCTGGAAGTACACCGGTTGCTGCTGCTGGTGGTCGGGCACGTCCGCGACGCCGAGCACGAGCTCGGTGTCGGTGCGCTGCCGCAGCTTGCCCAGCTCGTAGACCGCGGCGAGCTCGTCGAGCCAGGGTCGGCGCGGCGGCTCGATGCCCGCGCTCGCCGAGGCCTCGATGATGCGGGAGACGAGCCGCTGCTGGTCGGTGGGGCCGAGCGAGCCGGTCTCCTCCTGGCCGGGCTGCTGCGGTTCCTCCCAGCGGCTCTCCGTGCCGAAGCGCAGCTGGGCGACATCCACCCCCGGTCGGTCGGGCTGGCGCGACGTCCAGCCGCCGGCGTAGGCGGCCTGGAACTGGGTGAGGCGGCCCGGTCCGGTCTTGGCGAGGCCGCGGCCGGGAAGCGTGGGGTCGAACCCGCCGGCGTCCTTGACCCCGACGACGTCGAGGCTGTCCGACTCGTCGGCCATCCGCAGCGCGATGCGCAGGTTGGTGTTCGCCCGGAGGTTGTCGCGGATCACGCCCGCCGGCCGCTGGGTCGCCATGATAAGGTGGATGCCGAGCGAGCGACCGCGCTGCGCGATGTCGACCACCCCGTCGACGAACTCCGGCACGTCGCTCACGAGGGCGGCGAACTCGTCGATCACGAGCACGAGGGCGGGCGGGCTCTCCGGGTCGCCGCGCTTCTCAAGCTCCAGCAGGTCCTTCGCCTTCTTGCGGTTGAGCAGGTGCTCCCGGTAGCGGAGCTCGGCCCGCAGGCTGGTGAGCGCGCGCCGCACGAGGCGCGGGCTCAGGTCGGTGACCAGGCCGACGCAGTGCGGGAGGGTCACGCAGTCGGCGAAGGCCGAGCCGCCCTTGTAGTCGACGAACAGGAACGTGACCCGGCTGGGGCTGTACTCCGCCGCCATGCCGAGCACCCACGCCTGCAGGAACTCGCTCTTGCCCGATCCGGTGGTGCCACCCACCAGTGCGTGCGGACCCTGGGCGCGCAGGTCGAGGTGCATCGCGTCCACGCCCGACGAGCCGACGATCGCGCGAAGGCGGCCGGCCCGTTTCGAGGGGGTGGCGGCCGCGGCGAGGCTCGGCAGCGAGGCGTTCTGCTTCCACCGGTCGATCACGGCGTCGCTCGACTCGACGAGGTCGTGCCCGAGCAGGGCCACCATCGACACCGTACGGGGCAGGTCGCTCGCGTCGGCCACCAGCGCGCCCGCGTCGATCACGGGCGCCATGCGCCGCGCGAATTCGAGCGCCACGTCGGATACCACGAGCTCCGGCAGCACGCCCTCGATGCTGTTGCCCAGCCGCACGAACCCCACTCGCGCCGTCTCGACCCCCGCGGTGAGCTCCACGTAGGTGCGGCACGCCGCGGGGAGTGCGTCGACGTCGGGGGAGATCCAGAGCGGGTAGATGCCGGCATCCGCGCCGTTCTCGGCGAGCTGCACGAGGCGCGCTCGGTCGATCGAGGCGTCGTCCGTGACGAGCAGCACCATGGCCGGGATGGGCGACCTGGTGCCCGACTGGACCTCGTCGCCCCCGACGGCCGCCCCGCGTTCGAGCGCCGTCGCGCCCTCGGTCGTCGCTCCGCGTCGCGTCGCCTCGGCGCGCGCCTGCTCGCGCCGGGCGGTGACGATCTCCTCCAGGCCGCTGATGAGCGCCGCCGCGCTGGAGGCGCTGTCGGCGAGGTGCGTGCCCTGCAGGGGGCTCTGCGGTGAGGAGGTGTGCGGCATCCACTTCAGCCACTCGAACTCGGCCAGCCACTCGGGGCTGATGATCGCCGCGACGGTCAGCTCGGCGGGGGAGTGCAGCGCGGTCAGCTGCACCAGCAGTGCATTCGCGGCCTGGGCCGCCAGCGGGGCCGGGCCCGCGATGCCGATCGAGCCCGAGTCGAACAGGTTGTCGAGCACCGGCACGCCGTCGACGGACGCGGTTGACTCGACCACGGCGTCGTAGCGCTCCTGGTAGTCCGGCAGCGAGTTGCCCTTGCGGTCCTCCCGGATCACGTTGCGCGACTTCATGGTGCCGATGCCGAGCCGCACGTTGAGGAACGACCAGTGCTCCGGTCGCCTGGTCCAGAGCATCGACCGGCGCTGGGTGGCCTGCTGGATGACGTCCGCCGTCGCCGGCGCCTCGGCCAGCCGCGCCTGCTGCTCGCTGGCCTTCTCGGCGACGAGGTCGGTGGTGAGGGTCTCGAGCCGGGCGTCGAAGGTCTGGATGCCGTTCTTCGCCTTGCGGGTGCGCGTCATCCGCTGCGACACGAAGTTGCCGGCCATGAGCAGGGGCGACAGCGCGACGAAGAGCAGCGACTGGGCGTTGTGGGTGAACGCGAACAGCGCGCCGCCCATGATGAGGGGCGCGACCATCGCGAGGATCGGGAACGGCGCGTTGTCCTGCTCCTGCGGCACGTCCGGGCCGACGAACTCCTGCCCGAGGTAGCGGGCCTCGACCCGCGGCGAGCGGTTGAAGAAGACCGGCCCCGGCTTGTCCGGCACGGCGGCCTCGCCGGACGTGGATGCCGCGGAGATCAGCAGCTCCGAGTCCCCGACGAGCACGGTCGCGCTGGACTCGATGCGCAGCCGGTTCACGTTGCCGCCGTCCACCACGGTGCCGTTGGCCGACCCGAGGTCGACCAGGTCGATGCCGCAGCCCACCTCGAGCCGGGCGTGGCGCTTCGAGACGAGCGAGTCGGTGAGCACGATGTCGCAGGAGGGGTCCCTGCCGATGACGGTCGTGCCGGCGCGGAGATCGAAGGCTCCGCCGGCATCCGGCCCGCTCAGCACGCGCACGGTGCCGACGACCGGTCCCCGACCGGCCGAGGTGGGTAGGAAGTACGTGTCGGCCGGCTCGAGCTGGATGGTGGCGCCGGAGCCGATCCACGACTCGCCGATGGGGGCGTCGGGCGGCAGCAGGATCGAGGAGGACTGCCCGGGAAGGGTGGCGCGGAGCGTGTACGAGTCCGCGACCGGGCCGAGGCCGGCCGCGCCGCGCGGGTCGACACGGCGGATCGTGCCGGCGACGTCGGAGATCGTCGCCGCGGCGTCCGTCGTCACCACGATGTCGTCCGAACCGCCGGATGCCCGCTGAAGTGTCAGCTTGAGACGCACGTGCTCCCCTTTCCCCGGGGGCGACCGGGTACCCGCCCCGCATCACCCTATCCACAGTGCGTCGCGCGCAGAGGTGAACAGGGGGGTGGAGGACTACCCATGCGAGAGCCCGTCACACGGCGACCGGCCCGCTTTCCGGTGTTACCCTGAGATGGTGTTCCACGGTCTGCTTCTCCTTCGTAGCCGCGACGAGTCCTAGTTCTCTGGCCTCCCTCGTCGCGGAGTTCGGCGCTGCATCGACGCGCTAGCGGCTGACCAAACCTTTTCTGAGGAGACCACACCCATGAGCACCACCGAGCCCCGCACCTCCGGCCGCACACTGGCGGAGAAAGTCTGGAACGACCACCTGGTCGTCAAAGGGGAAGACGGCACCCCCGACCTGATCTACATCGACCTGCACCTGGTGCACGAGGTGACGAGCCCACAGGCCTTCGACGGCCTGCGCCAGGCCGGCCGCCCCGTTCGCCGTCCCGACCTCACCATCGCGACCGAGGACCACAACACACCGACCCTCGCCATCGACAAGCCGATCGCCGACCTCACCAGCCGCACCCAGATCGAGACCCTGCGCCGCAACTGCGCCGAGTTCGGTGTGCGGCTGCACCCGCTCGGCGACATCGAACAGGGCATCGTGCACGTCGTCGGCCCGCAGCTCGGGCTCACGATGCCGGGCATCACCGTCGTCTGCGGCGACTCGCACACCAGCACGCACGGCGCGTTCGGCGCGATGGCCTTCGGCATCGGCACCAGCGAGGTGGAGCACGTGCTCGCCACGCAGACGCTGCCGCTGAAGGCGTTCAAGACCATGGCCATCACGGTCGAGGGCGAGCTGCGGCCCGGTGTCTCGGCCAAGGACATCATCCTGGCGGTCATCGCCAAGATCGGCACCGGCGGCGGGCAGGGCTACGTGCTCGAGTACCGCGGCAGCGCCATCCGCGCGCTCTCCATGGAGGGCCGCATGACGATCTGCAACATGTCGATCGAGGCCGGCGCCCGCGCGGGCATGGTCGCCCCCGACCAGACCACCTACGACTACCTGAAGGGCCGCGCCCACGCGCCGAAGGGCGCCGACTGGGATGCCGCCGTGGCCTACTGGGACACCCTGGCCACCGACGACGACGCCGTGTTCGACGCCGAGGTCTACCTCGACGCCAACGAGCTCGAGCCCTTCGTCACCTGGGGCACGAACCCGGGCCAGGGCGTGTCCCTGAGCGACGTGGTGCCCGATCCGGCCTCCTATGAGGACCCCAACGACCGTGCCTCCGCCGAGCGCGCGCTCGAGTACATGGACCTCGCCGCGGGCACCCCGCTCAAGGACGTGCACGTCGACGCCGTGTTCATGGGCTCGTGCACCAACAGCCGCATCGAAGACCTGCGCGAGTTCGCGTCGATCATCAAGGGGCAGAAGAAGGCCGAAGGCGTTCGCGTCATGGTCGTACCCGGCTCCGCCCGCGTGCGCATCGAGGCCGAGGCCGAGGGCATCGACAAGATCGTCGAGGAGTTCGGGGCCGAGTGGCGGTTCGCCGGCTGCTCGATGTGCCTCGGCATGAACCCCGACCAGCTCGCGCCGGGGGAGCGCTGCGCGTCCACCTCGAACCGCAACTTCGAGGGTCG
>JAODAU010000445.1 GCA_025463615.1 Microbacteriaceae bacterium
GAGATCTCACCGACGAGTCACAGCCGCGTGAGGTCTCGACAAGCTCGACCCGCTCTCACTCCGGGATGGTGTGGGTCTCGACCAGCTCGGCGTACCAGCGGCCGCTGTTCTTCACCGTGCGCAGCTGCGTGTCGTAGTCGACCCGCACGATGCCGAAGCGCTTGCTGTAGCCGTACGACCACTCGAAGTTGTCGAGCAGCGACCACACGAGGTAGCCGCGCAGGTCCACGCCGGCGTCGATCGCGCGGTGCACGGCGGTGAGGTGCCGGCGCAGGTAGTCGATGCGGTCGGAGTCATCGATCGATCCGTCGGCCTCCACCGTGTCGGGGAAGGCGGCGCCGTTCTCCGTGATCATCATCGGCAGGCCGGGGAACTGGTCGCGCAGCGAGAGCAGGAGTTCGAGGAATCCGTCCGGCGCGATGTTCCAGCCCATGTCGGTGTACGGGCCGTCCTGAGGCAGGAACTCGACGTCGTCGGCGCCCGGCCACGCGGTACCTGCAGAGGGCTTGTGGCCGTCGACCATCTGCTTCGGCGTCACGCCGTCCCACATGCGCACGGCAGCGGTGGAGTAGTAGTTCACGCCCAGGAAGTCGACCGGCTGGTGGATGAGCTCCAGGTCGCCCGGCAGCACGAACGACCAGTCGGTCACACCGGCCGTGTCCTCGAGCAGGTCGTCCGGGTAGGCGCCCTGCAGCATCGGACCGGTGAACGCGCGGTTGGCCAGCGCGTCGGTGCGGCGCACGGCCTCGAAGCCGGTCTCGCCGACGGGCCGAAGCGCGTGCAGGTTGAGCGTGACGGAGTACGTGGGGGATCCGGTGACCACGGAACGCAGCGCCGTGAGCGCGAGGCCGTGGGCCAGGTTGAGGTGGTGCACCGCGGTGAGCGCGTCGGCGCCGCTGGTGCGTCCCGGGGCGTGACCGCCGGAGCCGTAGCCGAGGTAGGCCGAGCACCACGGCTCGTTGAGCGTGGTCCAGGTGGCGACCCGGTCGCCCAGCGCCTCGCCCACGACGGCCGCGTACTCGGCGAACCGGTAGGCGGTCTCGCGGTTGGTCCAGCCGCCGGCATCCTCGAGGGGCTGCGGGAGGTCCCAGTGGTACAGCGTTGCGATCGGGCGGATGCCGCGGGCCAGCAGCCCGTCGACCAGCCGCGAGTAGAAGTCGAGCCCCGCAGCGTTCACCGCGCCGGAGCCCGTGGGGATGACGCGCGGCCACGCGATCGAGAAGCGGTACGCCTCGAGTCCGAGGCTCTTCATCAGGTCGAGGTCCTCCTCGAGCCGGTTGTAGTGGTCGTCGGCGACGTCGCCGTTCGTTCCGTCGCTGATGCGGCCGGGCGTGTGGCTGTAGGTGTCCCAGATCGACGGCCCGCGACCGTCCTGGGTCACCGCCCCCTCGATCTGGTAGCTCGCCGTCGCCGACCCGAAGAGGAACCCGGGCGGGAAGACGAGCCCGGAGTCGCGGTAGTCGGTGTTTCCGGTGCTCATGGTCGGAGGGTGGCCTTTCCGTCGATGGGATTCGTGGCCTCGCCGTGGGCGAGTCGCGCGACCCAGCTGGCCGCATCCCCGGTGGCAATCGTAGCGGTGCCATCTCCCCGCACGATCTCGAACGACGCGCTCACGCCCTCCGGCGTGACCACCCCGACCGTGCGCCCGGCGTCGCCGAGGCTGGTCGGATAGACCTCGAGAACCAGATCGTCCAGGTAGTCGTAGTCGGGCCGGTCGTCGCGCCCGCCGAGCGGAAGCACGGCGCCGTCGCGCACGTAGAGCGGCACGCTGGTGAACGGATGCGTCTCCCGACGCCACACCGGACCGACGACCGTCTCGCGCGTGAAATAGTTCGTCCAGGTGCCGGCCGGCAGGTAGAACTCGATCTCGCCGGACGAGGAGAACACCGGAGCGACGAGCAGGTCGGCGCCGAGCATGTACTGACGGTCGAGGTGGGCGACCGCCGGGTCGTCGGGGAACTCGAGCTGCATCGGGCGCATCACCGGTGTGCCGGTGCGCGAGGCCTCGAGGCCGGCCGCGTAGAGGTAGGGCATGAGCCGCAGCTTGAGCTTCGTGAACAGCCGCGTGACCTCGACGGCCTCCTCGTCGAAGGCCCACGGCACCCGGTAGGAGCCGCTGCCGTGGAGCCGACTGTGGCTGGAGAGCAGGCCGAATGCGGTCCAGCGCTTGAAGACGCCGGCATCCGGTGTCCCCTCGAAACCGCCGATGTCGTGGCTCCAGAAGCCGAAGCCGCCGAACGCGAGCGAGAGGCCGCCGCGAAGGGTCTCGGCCATCGACTCATAGGTGGAGGTCGAGTCGCCGCCCCAGTGCACCGGCATGGCCTGGCCGCCGACGGTCGCGGAGCGCGCGAACAGCACAGCGTCGCCCTCGCCGCGGGTCTCCTCGAGCACGTCGAAGACGGCCCGGTTGTAGAGCTGCGTGTACCAGTTGTGCATGCGGTCGGGGCTCGAGCCGTCGAAGTAGTCGACGTCGAGGGGAACGCGCTCACCGAAGTCGGTCTTGAAGGCGTCGACGCCCTGGTCGAGCAGGTGGCGCAGCTTGCCCTGGTACCAGGCCGTGGCATCCGGGTTGCTGAAGTCGACCAGCGCCATGCCGGCCTGCCAGAGGTCCCACTGCCAGACGCTGCCATCGGGGCGGGTGAGGAGGTAGCCGGCCTCGGCGGCCTCGGCGAAGAGCGGGGAGCGCTGCCCGATGTACGGGTTGATCCAGACGCAGAGGTGCAGGTCCTTGGTGTGCAACCGCTCGAGCATTCCCTCCGGGTCGGGGAAGGTGCGCGGGTCCCACTCGAAGTCGCACCAGTTGAACTCGCGCATCCAGAAGCAGTCGAAGTGGAAGACGCTGAGCGGCAGGTCGCGCTCCGCCATGCCGTCGATGAAGCTCGAGACCGTGGCCTCGTCGTAGCTGGTGGTGAAGCTCGTGGTGAGCCACAGGCCGTACGACCAGGCCGGCACGTGCGCCGGGCGGCCGGTGAGCGCGGTGTAGCGCTCGAGCACGTCCTTCGGAGTCGGGCCATCGATCACGTAGTACTGCACCGACTCGCCCGGCACCGAGAACTGCACGCGCTCGACCGCCTCCGAACCGACCTCGAATGAGACCGGGCCGGAGTCGTCGACGAGCACGCCGTATCCGCGGTTGCTGAGGTAGAAGGGCACGTTCTTGTAGGCCTGCTCGCTCGACGTGCCGCCGTCGGCGTTCCAGATCTCCACCGACTGCCCGTTCTTCACGAGAGGCCCGAAGCGCTCGCCGAGGCCGTAGATCAGCTCGCCGACTCCGAGCGCCAGCTGCTCGTGCACGAAGCTCTCGCCGCCCGCCACCAGGTGCGCCTGCGCCTTGGCCCCGCTTGCGGTCAGCCGTCGGCCGCCCGACGTGAACTCGACGTTCCACGGCGCACCCCTCGTCACTGTGGCGGTGAGCGACCCGCTCGTGAGCGACGCGGATGCCTCGCCCAGGACCACCTCGCCGTGCCCCGCCTCCGCGCCCACGAGCTCGAACCCGCGTGGGGCGGCGCCGCCCCGGAAGTGCTCGATGCGTACCCCGATGACGCCCGGCAGCGGGCTGGTCAGCGTGACCGTGAGCGTGGGCAGGTTGAGCACGTCGCCGCGTGAGCGGATCACCCTCGTGGGCGCCGTGACCACGAGCGACCCGTCGCGCTCGTCGAGGTCGTACGCCTCCTGCGCGTAGTGGGCGGTGACCCCGGGGCGGAGCTTCCAGAAACCGTCGGTGAACTTCATTGCTATTTGACTGCTCCTGCTGTGATGCCACGGGTGAGTGTGCGCTGGAAGATGAGGAAGAAGACGAGGGTGGGGATGAGGCCGAGCAGCGCCGAGGCGCTCGTGGTCGTGACATCCATGAGCCGGTCGCCCTGGAGCGAGGCGATCGCCACGGGCACGGTCTGGTTGGAGTTGCTCACGAGGAAGGTGAGCGGGATGAGGAACTCGTTCCAGGTCCAGATGAAGAAGAAGATCAGCAGCACCGAGAGCGTGGGCCGACTGATGGGCACGATGACCCGCCACAGCGTCTGCCAGCGGCTCGCGCCATCCAGTGCCGCCGCCTCGAGCACCTCCTTGGGGAAGGTGCCGTAGACCGACGAGAGCAGGTACGTGCCGAAGGCGCTCTGGATCACCGTGAAGATGATGATCACCGACCACACGTTGTCGTAGAGACCCACCTGCTTGAACATGTAGTACAGCGGGTAGAGCAGCGCCTCTTGCGGGATCGTGTTGGCCACCAGGAACAGGATGATGATCCAGGTGCGCCCGCGCACCCGGCCGATGCCGATCGCGAAGGCGTTGAACACCGAGATGAGCACGGCCAGGATCGCGACGGTGCCGCTGATGAAGAAGCTGTTCCAGAGCTTCTCGGGGAAGTTCACCCGGTTCCAGAACCCCTCGATGCCGGTCAGGTAGATCGACTTCGGCAGCGACAGTGGGCCCGAGGTGGCGTAGTCGCTCGGCGACTTGAACGAGTTGACCAGGATGAGCAGGAACGGCGCCGCGATGAGCAGGCCGAACAGGATCGCGACGGCCAGGATCACCCAGTCACCGACGCTGCGGCGCGTGGTGCGCCGACGAAGCTTGAACGGGTTCTCCTTCGACGCGTCACGCGTGACGCCCGTGGTCATGGTGGTCATCGCGACTCCTCCGCCCGCTCCGCGCGGTTCTGCGCCTTGATGAAGACGATCGTCAGCAGCACGATCACGACGGTGAGCGCCGTGGCGATCGTGGCGCCGTAGCCCACCTGCTGGCTCTGGAAGAACTCGCTGTACGAGTAGTAGCTGGGCACGATCGTGCTGGTGCCGGGCCCGCCGCGGGTGAGCGTGTAGATCGGGCCGAAGACCTTCAGCGCAGCGATCGTGCAGGTGAGGGTGACCACGAAGATCTCCGGACGGATGATGCTCACCGTGATCCAGCGGAAGCGCTGGAACCAGCCCGCGCCATCCAGCTCCGCCGCCTCGTAGAGCTCCGGGTCGACCCGCTGCAGGGCCGCCATGAAGATCACGACCGGGTAGCCGAGCTGCACCCAGACCATCACGAACATGATGCTGAGCAGCGCTGTGTCGGGACTGCCGAGCCAGTTGTGCTGCAGGGACCCGAGGCCGACGGCCTTGAGGATCGTATTGAGCGCGCCGTTCTCGGGCCGCAGGATCCAGCCGATCACGATGGCGGCAACGGCGATCGGCAGGATCTGCGGCAGGTAGTAGGTGGCCCGGAGGAAGCTCGCGACCCGCCCGCCGAACTTCTTGCCGACGAGGTCGAAGAGCATCGCGGCGAGCAGCAGGCCGAGCAGGGTCGGCACGATCACCATCGCCACGATCATCGCGATGCTGTTGCCGAACGACTGCCAGAACTTGGCGTCGTGGAACAGCTCGATCCAGTTGTCCAGGCCGATCCAGATGGGCGGGCGGATGCCGCGCCACTCCGTGAAGCTCAGGTAGATGTTCCAGATGAGCGGGGTCAGGATGACCACGGCGAACAGCACGAACCCGGGCAGCAGGTAGAGCCAGTAGCCGCCGAACCGCGAGCGGCCGCCCGGGGGCAGCAGGGACTTCTCTGCGGTTCGTCTCGGCGCTCTCGCCGGGGCGACGAAGGGGACGCTCGCCATGGTTCTGGCCTTCCTCGTGGGGGTGGGGGAGCGGGCCGAGGGGGAGTGCGCCCCCTCGGCCCGGGGTGTTACTTGGTGATGTCGTCGACGCCGGACTGGTACTCGGTTCCGAGTTCCGTCAGCACGTCCTTCGGCGACTTCGTTCCGTTGACGAGCTCCTGCAGGCCGGCGTTGAGCTGGTCGTAGAAGGTCGGAGTGGGCCAGTCGGGGTAGAACGCCAGGCCGTCGCGCTTCGTCAGCGTGTTGAAGTTGTCGATCAGTTCCTTGCTCTTCGGGTCGGTGATGGATGCCGCATCCGCCGCGACCGGGATCCCACCGTTGTTGCCGATGAGGGCCTGGATCTTCGGGCTCATGGTGATGTCGATGAACTTGTATGCGAGGTCCTTGTTCTTCGAGTTCTCCGGCACGGCCCAGATGTTGCCCGACGAGCCGGGGCTCATCGTGGCGCCCGGGAACAGGAAGGTGCTCCACTTGAACGACTTCACGTCGGTGACCATGCGGCCGTACCACCAGCTACCGGAGTAGAAGATCGGGTTGGTGCCGTTGATGAAGCTGGTTCCGGCGTCCTCGGCCTTGAGGCCGGTGGCGTCCTTCGAGATGTAGCCCTTGTCGACCCAGTCCTTGATGGTGTCGGCCGCGAAGGTGAAGTCCGCGTCGTGCCAGTCGACCTTGCCCGTGTAGAGCTGGTAGTTGTTCACCCACTGGCGCGTGGCCTTGCTCAGCGCGAGCTGGTAGAAGAGCTGGCCGAGGGGGTACTCGGCGGCCGACTCGGCGAGCGGGGTGATCCCGTTGTCCTTGAAGGTCTTGAGCGCCGACTCGAACTCCTTGAACGTGGTGGGCACCTTGATGCCGTACTTGTTGAAGGCGTCCTGGTTGTAGTACACCTCGACGAACTCGCCGTAGTTGGGGATGCCGTAGTAGTGGCCCGATCCCATGACGCCCTTGTCGTTGTACTTGGCGGTGGTCTGCAGTGACGGGGCGAGCTTCTTGTCCCAGCCGTAGGCCTTGACCGCCTTGTCGAGGTTGGTCAGCAGGCCCTGGCTCGAGAGCAGGCCGGCTGTGGCGTTGCCCTTGTTGTACTCGAGGATGTCGGGGGCGGCGTTCGAGTTGAGCACCTGGCTCGCGGTCGAGCGGATCTGCTCGAAGCTCTTCGCCTCGAACTTGACCTTCGCGCCGGTCTCCTTCTCGAACTCCTTGATGGCGGCGTTCCAGCCGATCCCCATCGCGCTCGTGTCCGCTTCGAAGTCCCACAGCGTCAGCGTCTTGCCCTTGCCGTCCGGCTTCGTGTCGACGGCGGAACTCGAGCTGGTCCCGCTGGCGCATCCCGCCAGCAGAAGTGCCGTGGTCGCCATGAGGGCCCCAGCGGCCATCAGCCTCTTGCGCATCTCTTACCTCCTTGTAGGGAGCGCCGCCCATGGTGCGGGGGAGGCAGCCACTCCGATGCCGTTTGTTGTTATAAACAACATACGGGTAGCACGCGAGCCGATGCAAGACCGTTCCAGGCATTCCGCACAACGGTGTTTTGCTCAGGATGACCGGAACCCCGGGATTTCGGGCAAATCGGGGGAGCGCTCCCACCCAAGTTCGCGTCGGCAACAATCCGATAACGTTCCGCCGTCAGCGCGTCAGGACTCGAGGAATCCGGCCGGATCGGCCAGCAGGTCGGCGAACGCGAGCTCGCCGGCGCCGATCATCAGCTGCTTCGCGCCGAGCGCCGCCGTCTCGACCCTGAGGTCCTCCCGAGCCGAGAGGATCGCCTCGTGGAAGAGCTGCTCGCCGTGCCTGCCGCCCGCCGTGTAGAGGTCGGCGAGGAAGCCGCCGAGCACCACGAGCGAGGGGTTGAACGTGTTGACCGCGGTGCGCACCGCAATGCCCAGCAGCTCCAGCTGCTCGGCCACAAGCGCGGCGACCGCGGGATCGTCGGATGCCGCGAGCGCAGCCCCGAGCCGGTGCGCGTCCGCCGGGCCGAGGCCCACCGCCTCGAGCAGCGCGGCCTGGGTGACCTCGGCCTCGAGGCATCCGCTTGCCCCGCAGGAGCAGTGCGTGCCGTGGCTCTTCACGAAGCTGTGGCCCAGCTCGCCCGCGTACCCGGCGGCGCCGGCGAGCAGTTGGCCGCCGGTGTGCACGCCGCCGCCGATGCCGCTGGGGCCGCCGATGAAGTACACGAAGTCGTCGACACCGCGCGCCGCCCCGAACGCGCTTTCCGCGCGCATGCCGAGGTAGGCGGCGTTCGCGGCGAACGTGGGGAACCCGGTGGCGTCGCGCACCATCGCGCCGAGCGGCTCACTGCTCCAGCCCATGTGGGTGGCCTCGCGCACCTCGCTGTCGGAGAGCCGCACCTGGCCGGGCACCGCGATGCCGACGCCCGCGACGCGCACGGGGGTGGGGCGGCCGGAGAGCAGGCCGGCGATGGCGGCGTTGCTGAGGGCCACGACATCCGCGGTCGAGGGAGCGTGCGAGACCTCGAGCCGCACCCGGGAGACGACCTCGCCGCCGAGCGTGACGAGGCCGACGTGGATCGCGTCGACCTCCGGGTTGATGGCGACGGCGACCAGCGCGGGGTCCGCGTGCACGACGGGGCTCGGGCGTCCCGGCAGGCTCACGCCGGACGGCAGTTCCTCGAAGACCAGGCCGAGCTCGACGAGCTCCGAGACCAGGTCTCCGACCGTCGAGCGGTTGAGCCCGGTGACGCGGGTGAGCTCGGCGCGGGAGAGCGGGCCGTCGAGGTGCACGAGGCGCAGCACGGCCGACAGGTTGCTGCGGCGCAGGCGCTCGGTGGCGCCGCCCTGGCCGAGCGGCCTCTGCGCGGCATCGGCGACGGTGGAGGACATGACTAGAACACTATCCGCGCTTAGGGTGGTCACGAGCGACGCACACCCGACGGAGGGACACCCATGAAACGCTTCGAGGGCAAGGTCGCGCTGGTCACCGGCGCGAGCCGGGGGATCGGCTTCGCCGTGGCGAAGCGCCTGGTCGACGAGGGCGCGAAGGTGGTGATCACGGCGCGCAAGTCGGAGGCGCTGCAGGCCGCGGCCAGCGAGCTGGGCAACACGCTGTGGGTCGCCGGCAACGCGGATGACGCGGAGCACCGCGAGCAGGTGCTCGACCTCATCGCCACCGAGCTGGGGCCGCTCGACGTGTTCGTGAACAACGCCGGCATCAACCCGGCGTACGGCCCACTGCTCTCGATCGAGCGGCCGGCCATGGACAAGATCCTCTCCACCAACGTGGTCGCCGCGCTCGACTGGGTGCGGTCGGTGGTGCACTCCGGGATGCCGGCGGGCGCCGCCATCGTGAACATCGCCTCCATCGCGGGACTGACGCCCGCCCCCGGCATCGCCTTCTACGGTGTCTCGAAGGCCGCGCTGATCGCGCTGACGACGCAGCTCGCGCTGGAGCTCGCGCCGGGCATCCGGGTCAATGCGGTCGCGCCGGCGGTGATCAAGACGAACTTCGCCAAGGCCCTCTACGAGGGGCGCGAGCAGAAGGTGATCGAGGGCTACCCTCTCGGGCGCCTCGGCGAGCCCGAGGACGTGGCGGCGGCGGTGGCGTTCCTGCTGTCGCGGGACGCATCCTGGATCACGGGCCAGACCCTCGTCATCGACGGCGGCGGCTCCCTCCGCCCGGTCGCCTAGCCCCAAGTGGGTTTTTGTTGCTGATGTGGCGATTTATTCGCCTCATCAGCAACAAAAAGCCACATGGAGGAGGCGGCTAGCGGGCTGCCTCGGCCTTGCCCAGGGAGCTGAGATGCACCTCGTCGGGGCCGTCGGCCAGGCGCAGGGCGCGGGCCGCCGCGTAGAGCTCGGCCAGCGGCGTGTCCTCGCTGAGGCCGGCCGCTCCGAACAGCTGGATGGCGCGGTCGATGATGCGCACGGCCGCGCGCGGCACCGCGATCTTGATCGACTGGATCTCGGTCATCGCCGCCCGGTTGCCCTGCGTGTCCATGAGCCAGGCCGTCTTGAGCACGAGAAGCCGCAGTGACTCCAGCTCGATGCGCGACTCGCCCAGCCACTCGCGCACGACGCCCTGCTCGGCAAGCGGCCGCCCGAACGCGACCCGGGACTTCGCCCGCTCGCGCATGAGGTCGAGGGCGCGCTCGGCCATGCCGATCGCCCGCATGCAGTGATGGATGCGGCCGGGCCCGAGCCGCGCCTGCGCGATCGCGAAGCCCTCTCCCTCGCCGGCGATGAGGTTGGTCGCGGGCACGCGCGCGTGGTCGAACACGATCTCGGCGTGGCCGCCGTGCTCGCGATCGTCGTAGCCGAAGACCGTGAGGGGGCGCACGATGCGCACGCCGGGGGTGTCGCGCGGCACGAGGATCATCGACTGCTGGCGGTGGCGGGGAGCCGCGGCATCCGTGACGCCCATGACGATGAAGATCTCGGCCTCGGGGTTCATGGCGCCGGTGGACCACCACTTGCGGCCGGTGACGAGGTAGTCGTCGCCGTTGCGCTCGATGCTGGTCGCGATGTTGGTGGCGTCGGAGGAGGCGACGTCCGGCTCGGTCATGCAGAACGACGAGCGGATGCGGGCGTCGAGCAGCGGCTCCAGCCAGCGCTCCCTCTGCTCGGCGGTGCCGAACTGCTCGAGCACCTCCATGTTGCCGGTGTCGGGCGCGGCGCAGTTCATCGCCTCGGGCGCGATCAGCAGCGAGCGCCCCGACAGCTCGGCGATCGGCG
>JAODAU010000446.1 GCA_025463615.1 Microbacteriaceae bacterium
ATGGCGCGGCCCGGGGGAGACGCGCTGCGCCGCCGCATCGTGCAGATGACCAACCCCGAGTACCAGCGGCTGCTGCGCTGCTCCGACGAGGAGCTGCGGATGCGGCTGCCGGGCACGGGCGACGACGCCGACGCGATCGCCGCCCTGATCCAGGATGTCGACGACCAGACCCTGCACGCCGCCATCCGCAACCTCGGCGGCCACGACTTCGCGGCGCTCGCCGAGGCCTTCGCCGCCATCGACGACAGCCGGCCGACCGTGATCGTCGCGTACACGGTGAAGGGCTACGGCCTGCCGATCGAGGGTCATCCGCAGAACCACTCCTCGCTGCTGACCGTGGCCCAGTACGAGGAGCTCGCGGCGGCGCTGGGGGAGAGCGCGGGGCATCCGTTCGCCCGGTTCGACCCGACGTCCGAGGCGGGCCGCCTCTGCGCCGCCGCCGCGGAACGGCTCGAGCGTGACCCCATCCCGGTGGTCGCACCCCCCGCCGTACCGACCGACCTGGGGCACACGCCCGCCGGATCGGGCACCACGCAGGCCGCGCTCGGCCGCGCCCTGCTCGACCTCACGCGCGTGGCTCCGGATGCCGCCCGCCGCGTGGTGACCGTGAGCCCCGACGTGAGCTCCAGCACCAACCTGGCCGGCTGGATCAACAAGGTGGGCGTGTGGTCGACCGAGGAGCGGCGCGCCTGGTTCGACGACGACGCCGAGACGATGATGCACTGGCGCGAGCGCCCGACCGGCCAGCACATCGAGCTGGGCATCGCCGAGGTGAACCTCGTGGGGCTGATCAGCGAACTCGGCTCCACCTGGAGCCGCTGGGGCGAGACGCTGTTCCCGATCGGCACCATCTACGACCCGTTCGTGGAGCGGGCCCTGGAGCCGTGGTCGTTCGGGATGTACGCGGGCGGGCAGTCGATCCTGGTCGGCACGCCGTCGGGCGTCACGCTGGCGCCCGAGGGCGGCGCACACCAGTCGATCAAGACACCCTCGATCGGGCTGGAGCAGCCGGACTGCATCAGCTATGAGCCCGCCTTCGTGGTCGACGTGGAGTGGACGCTGCTCGCGGCGATGGGCCAGCTCGGGCGGCCCGGCGGCAAGTCCGCCTATCTCAGGCTCTCCACCCGGCCGGTCGACCAGACGCTGGCGCGTGTTCCGGATGACCCGGCCGCCCGCGAGCGCCGCCGCCGACAGGTCGTCGCGGGCGCGTACGTGCTCCGCGCCGAGGCCGAACCGCAGGTCTCGGTGGTGGCGATGGGGGCGATGGTGCCAGAAGCACTCGCCGCCTCCGAGAGGCTGCTGGCCCTCGGCATCCGCTCCGAGGTGATCTGCGTCACCAGCCCGGGGCTGCTGTTCGAGGCGCTGCAGGCACGGCAGGGGCAGGGCGATGCCGCGACGTGGATCCTGGACCAGGTATTCCCGTCGCGGCATGCACTGCCGATGGTGACCGTGCTCGACGGGCACCCGCACACGCTCGCGTTCCTGGCGTCGATCAACCGCGTCGACAGCCGCCACCTCGGGGTCACGCACTTCGGGCAGGCGGGCGACCTGGATGCCGTGCAGAAGTACCACGGAATCGACACCGACAGCATCGTGCGGGCGGCACTCGATCTGATATAGCATAGCGAATAGCGCAAACCCGACCTCATCAATGGAGATGACATGGACACTGGAACGACCTCACAGGGCTTCACCCGGGCCGCGGCCGCGGGCGGACCCGCCGCCGGCATCACGATCACCGGCAAGCAGAACGCGGCAGCGGAATCCGGAGCGGCGACCGACGGCCCGCTCGTTATCGCGGTGCACGGCGGCACCTACACGTCCGACTACTTCGACATCCCCGGGCACTCCCTGCTCGAGCTGGCGCAGGCCGACGGCATCCCCGCGATCGCGCTCGACCGGCCGGCCTACGGCGGCAGTACCGCCCTCGAGCCGTCCGCCTCGATCATCGCGTCCAACGCCGTCGTGCTCGACGCCGTGATCGCCGACATCTGGGCCGAATGGGAGGGCAAGGCCAGCGGCGTCGTGCTCATCGGCCACTCCATCGGCGGCGCGATCGTCACCGACATCGCGGCCAATCACCCCGCGTGGCCGCTCAAGGGGATCGCGATCTCGGGCTGCCTGCTGCAGGTGCCCACCGAATCCGCGGATGCCTGGGAGAACCTCCCGCCCATCCCCATGATCGACCTGCCCACCCCGATGAAGGACCAGGTCATGTTCGGTCCCGAAGGCTCCTTCGACGCCGACATGCCCGCGGCCAGCTACCCGTCCAACGCGGCGTGCCCGCGGGCCGAGCTGATCGACATCACCTCCACCTGGATCGACCGGGTGCGCGAGGTCGCCGCGCGCGTGACCGTGCCGGTGCACCACCGCCAGGCCGAGTTCGACCACCTGTGGGTGACGAACGGGCAGGAGGTGGCGGACTTCGCGGCATCCTTCACGGCGTCGCCCGACGTGGATGCCCGGCTCGAGCCGGGCGCCGGCCACTGCATCGACTTCCACGTGGCGGGGGCGGCCTTCCAGGCCTCCGAGCTGTCCTTCGCGACGCGGGTAGGGCGGTAGCGGTCAGGACCGGCCTCAGCGGGCGGCGCGGCCGTCGGTGAAGGGGGCGCCCGTCTGGGCCGCCAGCGAGAGCACATCCACGCCGGGGGCCACCGCGCGCAGGACCAGTCCGCTCTGGTCGATGTCGAAGACCGCGAGGTCGGTGATGACGCGCTGCACCACGCCGGCACCCGTCAGCGGCAGGTCGCAGTGCTCGACGATCTTGGGGGAGCCGTCCTTCGAGTTGTGGTCCGTGATCACGACGACGCGCGGCGTGCCCGCCACGAGGTCCATCGCGCCGCCCATGCCCTTCACGAGCTTGCCGGGGATCGTCCAGTTGGCGAGGTCGCCGTTGGCCGCCACCTGCAGGGCGCCGAGGATCGCGACATCCACGTGTCCGCCGCGGATCATGCCGAACGACGTCGCTGAGTCGAACACGCTCGCGCCCGGCAGCAGGGTGACCGTCTGCTTGCCCGCGTTGATGAGGTCGGCATCCTCGTCGCCCTCGAACGGGAACGGCCCCATTCCGAGGATGCCGTTCTCGCTCTGCAGCCTGACCCGCACGCCGGCAGGCAGGTGGTTGGCCACCAGCGTCGGAATGCCGATGCCCAGGTTCACGTAGTCGCCGTCCTGCAGCTCGGATGCCGCGATCGCGGCCATCTCGTCACGCGTCCACACGGGGCCGCACCGTCCTCTGCTCGATGTCCTTCGTGCGCGGCACGGACCGCACCAGCCGCTGCACGAAGATGCCGGGCGTCATCACCGATTCCGGGTCGATGTAGTCGCAATCGAGGATCTCCTCCGCGTCCACCACCGTGATCCGGCCGGCGGTCGCCACCAGCGGGTTGAAGTTGCGCGACGTGTAGCGGTAGAGCAGGTTGCCCTCGAGGTCGGCGCGGAACGCGTGCACGAGGGCCACGTCGGCGACGATGCCGCGCTCCAGCACGTAGGTCTCGCCGTCGAAGTCCTGCAGCTGCTTGCCCTCGGCGACCACGGTGCCGACCCCGGTCTTCGTGAAGAATCCCGCGATTCCGGCCCCGCCCGCGCGCAGCCGCTCGGCGAGCGTGCCCTGCGGCACGAACTCCACGTCGAGCACGCCGTCGAGGTACTGCTGGGCGAACAGCCGGTTCTCGCCAACGTACGAGGCGATCACCTTCGCCACCTGCCGGTTCTCGAGCAGCAGCCCGAGTCCCTTCCCGTCCACACCCATGTTGTTGGAGACGATGGTGAGATCCTTCGCTCCCGTGTCTCGCAGCGCCTTGATGAGGTCGGCGGGGTTGCCGCTGAGACCGAAGCCGCCGACCGCGATCGTGGCGCCGTCGTGGATGATGCCGGCCAGGGCATCGGCGGCATCCGCT
>JAODAU010000007.1 GCA_025463615.1 Microbacteriaceae bacterium
CCCGCACCCACTGCGGCAGCGTCAGCTGCAGCGCCGCGTTCAACACCGTCAGGGTGCCGATCCACGCAAGACCGGCGACGACCAGCAGCACGAGCGTCGGCGCGAACGGCAGAGTCGCGGCGCCCACGACACCGAGACCGTAGGCGACCGCGCTGCCCGCCAGCACCCCGTTGTCGGGCACGCGGGAGCGCACGGACGGCAGCACGAACACGCCCACGAGCGCCCCCACGCCGAGAGCGGCCAGCATCACGCCGTACCCGCCCGAGTCGAGCTTGAGCCGACCGCTCGCGACCAGCGGCAGCAGCGCCCACAGCGCACTCGCGGGCAACGCGAACAGCGCCGATCGCAGCAGGATGCGCCGCACCAGCGCCGCCGCGACCACGTACCGCACCCCCGCCCGCAGCGCGTCCCTGAACCGCTCGCGGTCGTCGAGCCCGGGCTGCGCCGGCCTCTTCCACCAGATCAGCGCCGCGACCGTGCCCACGAAGCTCAGCGCGTTGATGCCGAACACCACCGAGGTTCCGGCCCAGGCGAGCACGAACCCGGCCAGCGCCGGCCCGATCGCGCGCGCCCCGTTCACCGTCACGCCGTTGAGGCCGGCCGCCGCGGGGATCTGGTCGCGCGGCACCAGCTCCGGCTGGATCGCCTGCCACGCCGGCCCGATGAGCGCGGATGCCGCCCCCAGCAGGAACGTGAACAGCAGCAGCACCCCGGGTGTGAGCCTGCCGACCATCGACACCACGGTGAGTCCGAGCGCCAGCACGGCGCTCACGGCTGACCCGCCGATCAGCAGGCGGCGCCGGTCGAAGGAGTCGGCGAACACTCCGGCCGGCAGCGCGAAGAGGATGGTCGGTGCGAGGCTGGCCGTCTGCACCAGGGCGACGATGGTGGCGGATGCCGCGGCATCCACCAGGTACCACTGGGCGCCGACGGTCTGCATCCAGGTGCCGACGTTGGAGCCGAGCTGCGCGATCCACAGCACGCGGAACGCCGTGACGCCGAGCGGCGCCCACGGCGAGACTGCGCGAGCGTCGGCCACGGGATGTCCTAGCTCCAGTTGGTCACGGGGAGCCCGTCGCCGTCATGGGCGGAGCCGGCCAGGATGACGATCCAGTCGACCAGCGGCCAGATGCCGAGCGTCGCCCAGCCCACGAGCAGCTTGGCGACGCCCATGCCGATGTTGCCCAGGTAGAAGCGGTCGACGCCGAGACCGCCGAGGAAGAATCCGAGGATGCTGGCGACCGTGCGGCTCTTCGGCGAGACCACCCCGGCGTACCGCACGATGGGTCGCGACTGCACGTAGGCCGTGCCGTCCCACCAGTGTTCGAGGGTGGGATTGCTCGGGTCTGCGTACCACCCGGGTGGGGCCGTGTTCGTCATGTCGCAATGCTGGCCGAACGGGGCTCCCCGGTCAATTCGGCGGCGTACACTCCCCGCCATGGGAGCATTCCTGCGAGAGATCGACCCTGAACGGGTCGCCCGCCAGCGGAGGCTGGCCCGCGAGGTGCGACGCGTTCACTTCATCGTGCTCGCCGTCACGAGCGCGGTGTTGTGTCTCCTGTTCGCCCTGCGAATCGCCGTCGACGGTCTCTCCCCCTGGGGAATCCTGGAGGCGATTGCGGTCGTCCTGCTCGCGGTATCGATCTTCTTGGCCATCCGGCTTCCCGGTTCGCCCCGCTGAGCCGGGCTACTTCTTCTTGACCTCGGTGTCGCCGGAGACCGCCAAGTGCGCGTACAGGATGGATACTGATCGTATGGCCGAGAAGAAGAGTGGCAATTTGATTGCCGCGTGGTGGAACATCGTGATTTGTGGCGGCCTGTTCGTGGGAATGATCGTCTTTGGCATCACAACCAATCCATTCGGGTTCTTTGTCGCCGTGATCGCGGCAGTCATGGAAGTCGTGTTCATCCGGATGCTTCTTCAGATACACAAAGAGCGACGCGAAGATGCCTTAAAAATTGTGACGGAGCGCAATACGGCCGGGACGAATTAGTGCGGGTGGCCGAAGATGCCCACGGCCACGAAAACTGACCCGATCACAATTCCAAATAAGGCCGGAACCACCACACCCGTGCTGACCGGGGTGCGCGCCATCCGGCCACCCCATCGCCGACCGTACATAGCTGTGTTCTGTCGCACGATTTGCGACTGAACCGCGACGCGATATTTGATGAGGAAGCTGCACCCCACGATGACTACGGCACCAATCACAGTGACAATCAGATTGGTCCATGTCCAGTGCATTATTGCTCCCGAGATCGGCTGAAGACATCATGCCAGCAACCGAACGCCTTCAGCGAGCGGTAACGGCCAGCAGCGGCTCGACGACTACTTCTTTTCTCGTTTTGCAGACTCGGTGTCGCCCGAGAGCGCGGCGATGAACGCCTCCTGGGGCACCTCCACGCGACCCACCATCTTCATGCGCTTCTTGCCCTCCTTCTGCTTCTCGAGGAGCTTGCGCTTGCGGGTGATGTCGCCGCCGTAGCACTTGGCCAGGACGTCCTTGCGCATCGCCGAGATCGACTCGCGGGCGATGATGCGCGCGCCGATCGCCGCCTGGATCGGCACCTCGAACTGCTGGCGCGGGATGAGCTTCTTGAGCCGCTCCGTCATGAGCACGCCGTAGGCGTACGCCTTGTCCTTGTGCACGATCGCGCTGAACGCGTCGACCGTCTCGCCCTGCAGCAGGATGTCCACCTTGACCAGGTCGGCATCCTGGTCGCCGCTCGGCTCGTAGTCGAGGGAGGCGTAGCCGGCCGTCTTCGACTTGAGCTGGTCGAAGAAGTCGAAGACGATCTCGCCGAGCGGGATCGTGTAGCGGATCTCCACCCGATCCTCGCCGAGGTAGTCCATGCCGATCAGGTTGCCGCGGCGCGACTGGCAGAGCTCCATGATGGTGCCCACGTAGTCCTTGGGGGCCAGGATCGCGGCCTTCACCATGGGCTCGCTCACCGACGCGATCTTCGTTCCTGTCGGGAACTCGCTCGGGTTGGTCACCGTGAAGTGCTTCCTGTCCTCGGTGGTCACCTCGTAGGTCACCGACGGCGCCGTCGAGATGAGGTCGAGGCCGAACTCGCGCTCGAGGCGCTCCGTGACGATCTCGAGGTGCAGGAGGCCGAGGAATCCGCAGCGGAAGCCGAAGCCGAGCGCCACCGAGGTCTCGGGCTCGTAGACGAGCGCGGCATCCGAGAGCTTGAGCTTGTCGAGGGCCTCGCGCAGCACCGGGTAGTCGCTGCCGTCGATCGGGTACAGCCCCGAGAAGACCATGGGCTTCGGATCGGTGTAGCCCGGAAGCGCCTGCGTCGACGGCTTCGCCGCGTTGGTGACGGTGTCGCCCACCTTCGACTGCCGCACATCCTTCACGCCGGTGATCAGGTAGCCGACCTCGCCGACGCCGAGGCCCTTCGTGGGCGTGGGCTCTGGCGAGGAGACGCCGATCTCGAGCAGCTCGTGCACCGCGCGGGTGGACATCATCTGGATGCGCTCGCGCGGCTTGAGCTGCCCGTCGATCATGCGCACGTAGGTGATCACGCCGCGGTAGGAGTCGTAGACCGAGTCGAAGATCATGGCGCGCGACGGGGCCTTCGGATCGCCCTTCGGCGCCGGGATCAGCCGCACGACCTCGTCGAGCAGCTCGGTCACGCCGACGCCGGTTTTGCCCGAGACGCGCAGCACGTCCTCCGGCTTACCGCCGATCAGGCTGGCGAGCTCCTGCGCATACTTGTCCGGCTCGGCCGCCGGCAGGTCGATCTTGTTGAGCACCGGGATGATCGTGAGGTCGTTGTCGAGGGCGAGGTAGAGATTGGCGAGTGTCTGCGCCTCGATGCCCTGGGCGGCATCCACCAGCAGGATGGCGCCCTCACAGGCCGCGAGCGAGCGCGAGACCTCGTAGGTGAAGTCCACGTGGCCGGGGGTGTCGATCATGTTCAGGGCGTATGTCGCGTCGTCCAGGGCCCACGGCATCCGCACCGCCTGGCTCTTGATGGTGATGCCGCGCTCGCGCTCGATGTCCATGCGGTCGAGGTACTGGGCGCGCATGTCGCGGTCGCTCACCACGCCGGTGATGCCGAGCATCCGGTCGGCCAGCGTCGATTTGCCGTGGTCGATGTGGGCGATGATGCAGAAGTTGCGGATGAAGGCGGGGTCGGTCGATGCCGGCTCGAGGGCCTTCACTGCTTTGGGGCTCACGCGTACCTCTGGTCGATGCTGGGAGTCAGAACACACAATTCTCCCATGCATAGCGCTACCCGCCGTACCCGCGCTCGGCGCGCAGCCGATCGGCCGGGTGCGTGCGCGCCACGGGCTGCCCCTTCAGCCCGGTCACGAGCTCGGCCGGGTCCACGTCGAGGCCCGCGGCGATCCTCAGGATGACGGCGAGGGTGGGATTGCCGGTGCCGCGCTCGAGGCGGCCGACGGCGGTCCAGTGCATGTCGCTGAGGTCGGCCAGCGTCTCCTGGCTGATGCCGAGGTGCTGACGGGCGGCGCGCACCCGGGAGCCGAATTCGCGCGCGGCTGTAGAGGAAACGGTCATGGTGATCCTGATCGATCGGTGACGGGTACGGAGACAGGGTATCCGACACCCAGCGCTCAAGGCGTTGGCAGCCTGCGAAGCCCCTCGAGCAGGTCGGCCTCCGTCGCCGCGACGCACACCCGGATCCAGCCCTCGCCCGACCGCCCGAACGCGCTGCCGGGCGCGATCGCCACGCGCTGGTGCACCAGGAAGCGCTCGGCCCAGACCGCGACATCCCCTCCCGTCGCGTGCGAGACGTCCACCCACAGGTAGAAGGCGCCGCTCGGCTGCAGGTAGCGGATGCCGCGCTCGTCGAGCAGCGCGCACGCGGCCTCGAGGTTGGCTCGGTAGTGCTCGCGCGAGGCGGAGACGTGCTGGTGATCGCCGGTGATCGCCGCGACGCCGGCGACCTGGTCGGGTCGCGCGACGCAGCTGATCGCCGCCTCCTGCACCGTGCGCATCACCTCGGTCATGCCCGGCGGCGTCACGAGGTAGCCGACGCGCACGCCGGTCATCGCGTAGGTCTTCGAGAGGGAGAAGACCGAGAAGACCCGATCCTCGTCGTCGAGGGTGGCGATGCTCACGTGCGGCTCGCCATAGGTGAAGTACTCGTAGACCTCGTCGCTGAGCACCCAGAGGTCGTGGCGGCGGGCGAAGTCGAGCAGGCGGCGCAGGGTCGGCTCGTCGAAGACGCTGCCGAGCGGGTTCGACGGCGAGTTGACGATGATCACCCGCGTTCGGTCGGTGACGAGCCGCTCGAGCTCCTCCAGGTCGGGGGCGAAGCCGTGCTCGGGGCGCAGCGTGTACGGCACCGGCCTGGCCTGCAGCATCCGCGCGTTCATGCTGAACGTCGTGTAGCCCGGGTCGGGCACGAGCACCTCGTCGCCCGCCGCCAGCAGGATGTGCATCGCCTGGTGCAGCGCCTGCGTCGCGCCCACCGTCACCCAGACCTGCTCCACGTCGGCGTGGATGCCGTTCTCCCGGGCCAGCTTCTCCACGATCGCGCTGCGCAGCTCGGGGATTCCGCCGTTCGCCGTGTAGTTCGTCTGGTCGCGGGCCCAGGCGTCGCGCGCGGCGGCGATGATGTGCGGGGCGACCGGCCGATCCGGCTCACCGACGCCCAGCGAGATCACGTCGTCGAGCTCGACGGCGATCTCGTAGATGCGGCGGATCCCGGAGGGCGGAACCGACGCGATGTGCGGCGCGAGCGAGGGCATTACCCCAGCGTATTGCGCCTACGATCGAGGCATGCCCGCCACCGTCGTGATGATCCACGGCCTGCGCGGGCGCTCCGACGAATGGATGCCGCAGCGACTCGCCCTCGAGGCCCGCGGCCACACCGTGCTCACCCCCGACCTGCCCGGCCACGGCGCCCGCAGCCGGGAGCCGTTCTCGGTGGGTGAGGCGCTCGCAACCGTGGCGGAGACGGTCACCGGATGCCCCGAGCCGCCGCTGCTCGTCGGCCGCGCGCTCGGCGCCCACGTCGCCATCGAGGTCGCGGCCGCCGGCGCACCCGTGCGCGGCCTCGTCGCCATCGGCTGCGGCACCGAGGCGCTCGGCTGGCTGGACGACAGCAACCGCATCGCCTTCGCCGCCCACCAGGTGCTGCCCGACAGGGGCGCCGCGCTCGGCGCGCTCAGCGCCACCCGGTTCTCGGGCAGCGTGCCGCGGCACACCAGGAGGTCCGAGCCCGATCAGTTCCTGGACACCCTGCGACAGCTCTCCTCCTTCGACTCCGTGACCGCGCTGCGCCGCATCGACGCGCCGGTCTGGCTGGTGAACGGGCAGTTCGACCTGTTCCGGATGCAGGAGCGCGCGTTCCTCGCGGCGACCCGGTCGGGCACGCTGGTGCGGCAGCCGGGCGCGCGGCTTGCGCGCGGCATCCGGGACCCGCGGATGTCGACGCAACTGCTCCTCGACATCGCCGACGCGCCCTCGCGACGCCCCGGCGCCTGACGTAATTGCCTCAGGCGCTTTCACCGGGTAACATTGCCTGTTGGCTTGCGCGCACCGTTTATCGGTTTCGCGATTCGCAGCCCGGATCCCCTCGGTCGGTTGTTCGATGACGGCGGAACCGGTTCGCGGCTGCCCTCACATGTTCGAAACAACCAGAAGGTCAATTACGTGGCAAACATCAAGTCGCAGATCAAGCGCATCGGCACCAACAAGAAGGCGCAGGAGCGCAACAAGGCAGTGAAGAGCGAGGTCAAGACCGCCGTTCGCGCCACGCGCGAGGCCGTCGTCGCCGGTGACAAGGAGAAGGCCACCGCCGCTCTGCTGGTCGCCAGCAAGAAGCTCGACAAGGCCGCCAGCAAGGGCGTGCTGCACAAGAACCAGGCGGCGAACCGCAAGTCGGCCATCGCCAAGCAGGTCGCGGCGCTCTAGGCACCAGCTTTCGTCACGAACCCCGTCTCACCCGAGGCGGGGTTCTTGCGTTAACCCCTCGAGCTGACCACGCCGATCATGCGCTCCAGCGAATACACCGAGTCGCGGCCCGCACCCTTGACGTCGGCATCCGTCTCCGCGAGCAGTTGGATGCTGCGGCCCAGCCCCGCGTCCGTCCAGCCCTGCAGGTCCCGCCGGGCGCGATCCACCTGCCAGGGCGCGAGGCCGAACTGCTGCGCGAGCTGGCCCGACGAGCCGCGGGCGCCGGAGAGCTTCGCCATCGTGCGCAGCTTGCTCGCGAAGGCGGCGACGATCGGCACCGGGTCTGCCCCCGACGCGATGGCGTGGCGCAGCAGCACGAGGGCCTCGCCGTGGCGACCGGCGATGGCGGCATCCGCCACTTTGAAGGCGTTGGTCTCGACACGGCCGGAGTAGTACTTCTCGACCGTGGTCTCGGTGATCTCCTCGGAGGCGTCGGCCAGCAGCTGCTGGCAGGCCGCGGCGAGCTCGGCGAGGTCGTCCGCGAACGCGGCGACCAGGGCGCGCAGCGCGCCGCCGGTGACGCGGCGACCCTCTGCGGCGAACTCGGCCTGCGCGAACTCGAGCTTCTCGGTGTCCTTCTTGAGGTCGGCGCAGACGATCTCGATGCCGCCGCCGAGGCCTCCCCGCAGGGCGTCCAGCAGCTTCTTGCCCCGCACTCCCCCGCCGTGCCGCAGCACCAGGTACGTGTCGTCGGCGGGGCTCTCGAGGTAGGCCAGGGTCTCGGTGATGAACGCGTCCGTGCACTTCTCTACGCCGGAGGCGCGGATCATCCGCGGCTCGGCGAACAGCGACGGGCTCGCGAGCGTGATCAGCTCGCCGGGCCCGTAGGCGTCGGCCTCGATGTCGCTGACCTCGAGGCTCGGGTCCTCCGCCCGCAAGGTCTCGCGCAACAGCCGGATCGCGCGGTCGGCGAGGAAATCCTCGCTGCCGGAGACCAGCACAACGGGCGCGGGCCGCACCTTGTCCCACGACAGTTGCGGGATCGCGACCGCCGCCCTGGGGGCGCTTCTCGTTGCCATCGTTCTCCTGCCGATCTCTCACCCCAGCCTATCCGGGGCCACCGGCACGCGACCGCCCCGGGCGCAGCAGGTCGGTGGGGGCGCGCTCGGTCCACAGCGTCATCCCGCCGCCGGGCACGGGCGTCACCAGCAGCATCCCCTCCTCGTCCGTTCGGGCGATGGTCGTGCCCACGTCGTGCAGCACGCCGAGCAGCCGCGGGGTCGGGTGGCCGTACTCGTTGTGGGCGCCCACCCCGATCAGGCCCACGGATGCCCGCAGCCGCTCGTACAGCGGCGGGTACTGGTCCGCCGAGCCGTGGTGGGCCACCTTCACCAGGTCCACCTGTCCGAGCCGGTTCGCCGCCATCATGAGGGACTGCGGCTGTTCGCCCAGGTCGCCGAGGAAGATCGAGGTGAGGCATCCGCCCGGGCACCGCCCGGCCGGGCCCCACGTGACGGTGACGCTCGCCGGGTTGCCGGGCTCCACCGAGCCGAGGCGGGCCTTCGGCCACAGCACGTCCCAGCGCAGCTCCCCGAGCACGCCCGACATGCCGCGGCTCGCCTGCTCCACGTGCGCCCCGTGCTGCTCGAGCTGCCGCACCAACCGATCGTCGTCCGGGCCGGCCCGGGGGCCGACGAGCGCCCTGGTCACCCGCCCGTACACCGCACTGGTGCCGCCCACGTGGTCCAGGTCGTAGTGCGTCAGCACGAGCAGGTCGATGTGCGTGATCCCGAGCTCGGACAGGCATTTGGCGGCCAGCGCGGGCTCGCGGCCGGTGTCGATCATGGCGACCAGCCCGTCGCTCTGCACGAGGGATGCGTCGCCCTGCCCCACGTCGCACATGCCCACCTGCCAGTCCCGCGGCCGCGAGATGCCGATGCGCACGGCATCCCCGGCGGCCACCCCGACGACCCCCACGACCGCGAGCACCAGCAGCGCAGCTATGGCGGCCCGCAGGCGCCGACCGCCCGCGCCGGCGAGCAGCACCACCACCAGCACGCAGGCGCCGGCGAGCAGCGCGACCCCGGCCGCGCC
>JAODAU010000030.1 GCA_025463615.1 Microbacteriaceae bacterium
GGACCCGCGGATGACGCCTACCCGATCCACCGCCCGCCCGGCCTCGGCGGGGTCGCCCTGGGCCTGCCCACCTGCTGGGACGAGTGGTTCCCCGAGGTCGCGCGCGCCTACTCGCTCGCCGGCGCCGAAGTGCTCGTCTACCCGACCGCGATCGGCTACGAGCCCGGCTTCCCGGCCTTCGACACCGAGCCGCTCTGGCAGCAGGTGATCGTGGCGAACGGCATCACCAACGGAGCCTTCATGGTCGTGCCGAACCGCATCGGCGACGAGGGCGACATCGTGTTCTACGGCTCGTCGTTCATCTCCGACCCGTACGGCCGGGTGCTCGCGCAGGCCTCGCGCGAGGAGGTACGCGTGCTCGTCGCCACGCTCGACCTGCAGCAGCGCGCCGACTGGCTGGAGCTGTTCCCGTTCCTCAGCACTCGCCGCCCCGACACCTACTCCTCGCTCACGGAGCCCCGCGCATGACCTGGCGCATGCCGAGCGAGACCGCGCCGCAGGCCCGGGTCTGGATGGCGTTCCCGCCGTCGGGCAGCGGGCTCGGCGACACCGACGAGGAGCTGGATGCCGCCCGCCGCTCGTGGAGCGAGGTCGCCCACGCCATCCTGCCGTTCGAGCCCGTGACGATGGTGATCGCACCGCAGGACGTCGAGGCGGCGCGCGGTTACCTCGACCCGGCCGTCGATGTGCTCGTCGCGCCGCTCGACGACGCCTGGATGCGCGACATGGGCCCCACGTTCGTGGTCGACGAGCGCGGCCGGCTCGGCGCGGTCGACTGGGTGTTCAACGGCTGGGGCGCGCAGGAGTGGGCGAGCTGGGAGCACGACAGCCGCATCGGCGCGATCGTGGCGCGGGCGGCCGGAGCCGAGCTGGTGTCGTCGCAGCTGGTGAACGAGGGCGGCGGCATCCACGTGGATGGCGCGGGCACGGTGCTGCTCACCGAGACGGTGCAGCTCGACCCGGGCCGCAACCCGGGACTCACCCGTGCCGACGTCGAAGCGGAGCTGGCGCGCACGATCGGCGCCACACACGCGATCTGGCTGCCGCGCGGCCTCACCCGCGACTACGACGCGCTCGGCACGCGCGGGCACGTCGACATCGTGGCGACCATCCCGTCGCCCGGCGTGCTGCTCGTGCACTCGCAGCTCGACCCCGCGCACCCCGACTTCGCGGTGAGCCGCGCCCTGGTCGCGCAGCTCTCCGGCACGACGGATGCCGCGGGCACCCCCTGGCGCATCGTCGAGGTCCCTGCCCCGGCCGTGCTCCGCGACGAGGAGGGCTGGGTCGACTACAGCTACATCAACCACCTCGTGGTGAACGACGCGGTGATCGCCTGCGTGTTCGGCGACCCGAACGACGCGTTCGCGCTCGAGCTCCTGGCGGATGCCTACCCGGGCCGGCGGATCGTGCCGGTGGACGCGCGCCCCATCTTCGCCCGAGGCGGCGGCATCCACTGCATCACGCAGCAGCAGCCCGCCTAGCTGCTCGCTTTGCTCTCGACTACCTCCTTGTGGATCTCGCTGGTCAGCTGTTCGATCTTGGTGGCCAGCTCGGCGATCTGGCGGGTGAGGACCGTGTTGTCGTCCAGTTCCTTCTCTGTGGAGGAGAAGTCGTGGTCGGCCTTCACCTGCTGGAACGCGGCCTGCCGGTTCTGGCCGATCATGACGAAGGTGGAGAGGAAGATCGCCTCGAGCGATACCACCAGGGTGAGCGTGGGCCACGGGCTCTTCTCGAAGAACAGCATCCACAGCGCGAAGATCGCGATGTGCACGTAGACGAACTTCATCGAGCCGGCGAACGCGGTGATGGCGTCCGCGATTTTCAGCTGGATGTTGGATGCCCGCCGCTGCGCCTCCGCCATCACCGACGGGTGGTGCGTCTGGCCGTCGGCGAGCAGTTTGCGCGGCTCGATGTGCGGGCGGGTCTGTTTCGGCTTCATCGCGAGCGTTGTCATGGGCGAATGCTCCCATCCCGCGACCCCTAATGCGCTGCTATTCGCAGCCCTCGCACACCGTTTCCCCTGAGGGGTCGCTCAGGAACAGCGGCTTCTCGTAGCAGAGGGAGAGCTCGGAGTCGGCGTAGTACCCGAAGTTGGGGATGCGCGTGTAGCCCTCGCGCTCGTAGAACCGGATGGCATCCGGCTGCGCGTCGCCCGTCTCCAGCACCAGCCGACTCCATCCGAGCGCGCGGCCGTGCGCCTCCAGCGCGCCGAGGACGGCGACGGATGCCCCGCTCCCGCGCGAGCCCGGCGCCACGTACATCCGCTTGATCTCGCCGTGCTCGGAGTCGATCGCGCGCAGCCCGCCGCAGCCGATGGGCGTCTCGGCGTCGTCGTAGGCGACGAAGAACGCGGTGATGTCGGCGGCCGTCGGCGCGGGGCCCGGCTCGGAGTCGGGCGTGCCGTAGCGCTCCGCGATCTCCACGCGCTGGGCATCGCGCAGCGTCTCCGCGCCCGGGTCGGCCCAGTCCACCTGCCGCACGATCATGCCGAGGTGAGCCTCTCGATCAGCTCCCGGTAGCGCGCCGCCGTCTGCTCCACGATGAAAGCAGGCAGCTCGGGCGGCGTGCCTGAACGGTCCCAGTGGGCGGCGAGCCAGTCGCGCACGATCTGCTTGTCGAAGCTGGAGAGCCGATCCATTCCGCCGGCGGCATACAGCTCCGCATCCCAGTAGCGCGAGCTGTCGCTGGTGAGCACCTCGTCGGCGAGGGTGATCACGCCGTTGTCGCGGTTGGCGCCGAACTCGAACTTGGTGTCGGCGAGGATCACGCCGCGCGACTCGGCGATGGCCGACGCGCGGGCGAAGATGTCGAGGCTCAGGCGGCGCACCTCGGCCGCGACATCCGCGCCCACCAGCTCGACCGTGCGCTCGTAGCTGATGTTCTCGTCGTGCTCGCCCATCGGCGCCTTGAACGCCGGCGTGTAGATCGGCTCGGGCAGGCGGTCGCCCTCGCCGAGTCCG
>JAODAU010000058.1 GCA_025463615.1 Microbacteriaceae bacterium
CATGCGCATCGCTTCACAATTCGGGGTCGCTGTCGTGCCAAGAGGCGCCGGTACCGGCCTGGCTGGCGGCGCGATCGCGAGTGCTGGCGAGATCGTGCTCTCGACCCTCGGCATGAATCGCGTTCTCGAGGTCTCAGCAGCCGATGAGCTCGCGGTCGTCGAGCCGGGAATCATCAACTCAGACCTCAACGAGGCGCTGGCGGCAGACGGTCTCTGGTGGGCGCCCGACCCCGCGAGCAAAGCAATCTCCACGGTCGGCGGCAACATCGCGACGAACGCCGGCGGCCTGCTCTGCGCAAAGTACGGGGTGACCCGCGAAGCAGTGCTCGGCCTCAAGGTGGTGCTGGCTGACGGACGGATGCTGACCCTCGGCCACAGGAGCGTGAAGGGTGTCACCGGGCTCGACCTCACCGCGCTCATGATCGGCTCGGAGGGCACGCTCGGAGTGATCGTCGGCGCGACGGTCAAGCTGCGGCGACTGCCGAGCGGCCCCGTCGCGACGATCGCGGCGTTCTTCCCCGACATCGAGTCGGCGGCGCGCGCCTCGGCCGGCATCACCGCTGCCGGGCTCAGGCCGGCGGCGATGGAGATCGCGGACCGGGCATCACTGCTCGCGCTCGACGCCTTCACCGGCTCCGACCTGTCGTCCCGTGGCACCGCGTTCCTGCTGGTGCAGACCGACGGAGCCGGCAGCGCGGAGGAGGCCGCCGCCGCGCTCGCGGTCATCGAGGCCGAGGGCGGGGACGCGGATGTCACGACCGACCGCGAGGAGGGCGAGCGGCTGTTCGCGATCCGCCGTTCCTTCCACACCGCGCTCGAGTCGACCGGAACCGTGCTCATCGAGGACGTGTCCGTGCCGCGCACCGCGCTGCCGGCGATGTTCGCCGAGATCGAGCGCATCCAGGAGGCCTACGGGCTCACGATCCCGACCGTCGCGCACGCGGGCGACGGCAACCTGCACCCCAACTTCGTCTACACGCCCGGCCCCGAGGGGGAGGTGCCCGAGCTGATCTGGGCGGCGGCCGACGAGCTGTTCGCCACGGCGCTCCGCCTGGGCGGCACGCTCACGGGGGAGCACGGCGTCGGCATCCTGAAGAAGCGCTGGCTCGCCGACGAACTGGGCGAAGACCAGCTCGACCTGCAGCGCTGGCTCAAGCTGGTCTTCGACCCGCGGGGCATCCTCAACCCCGGCAAGGTGTTCTAGCCCCGCTCCGTGCATAACTCCTGCGGAATCCGTCCGGTGCCTCGGTATGCCTCGGATTTCCACGGGTTGACGCGCGCGAGCAGGAGTTATGCGCGGGGGACTACGCCGCGGCGGCCGCCGCCACCTTCGCGCGGCGGGCGGTCACCAGCGCGAACGCCGAGGCCGCCAGGCCGATGACCGCGATGATCGGCGCCCAGACGTCGACGGCCGAGCCGAGCCCCATGGCGGTGGCCGAGAGGCCGATCGCCACGGCGACGAGCCCCTGAGTCAAGTACGCGACGAGGTACACCGCCGAGAGGGTCTGCCCGCGATGCTGGGCCGGGGCGTGCCTGTTGACGAGGCCCAGGCCGCCGAGGAACAGCATCCCGTAGCCGATGCCGGAGGCGACGGATGCCGCCACGAACGCCGCGAGCGACGCGGTCACGGCCGAGGCGACGAGCAGCCCCATGCCGACCGTGAGCCCGATCCCACCGAACACGATGGCGGTGCGCGGCGCGAGCCGGCGACTCAGGATGGCGGTGACCCCGATCACGACCGCGGAGATCGCGATCACGCTGCCGGCGATGAAGGCGTTGTCGGTCTTGATGAGGTTCTTGGCGATGGACGAGCCCAGCGAGAGGAACAGCGATCCCATCGCGAAGCCGGCGCCGATGGCGAGCGACGACGCCACGACGACCCCGCCGAGCCCCTTCGGCACGACGATGCCGCGCGGGCGCCAGCGCCCGGCCGCCTCGGTGCCGGCGACGGCGCGCGGCATGAACAGCACGAAGACGAACACGACCGCGGTGATGACGAGCAGCAGCCAGTAGGTGAGGCGGGCGGGCTGCGGCGCGTACTGCACGAGCGCGCCGCCCACGATGGTGGCGAGCGCGAGTCCGAGTGCGGTCGCGGCCGTGTTGATCGAGCTGGCTCGCGAGGCGTTGCCGCCGCGGTTGAACTCGACGAGCGCGGCGCTGGCCGGCGCCATCGCGAGCCCTACGCCGATGCCCTGCAGCACGCGCCCGGCGAACAGCCAGCCCACGGACGGCGCCAGGGCGAAGAGCAGGATGCCGACCAGGATCGCCGCGAGCCCCGCGAGCAGCACGGCCCGCCTGCCCACGTAGTCGGAGATGCCGCCGAACACGATCAGCACCACGACGAGCGAGATCGGGTAGACGGCGAAGATCGACGTGATCACCAGCGGGGTGAGTCCCCATTCGGCAACGTAGACGGGATAGACCATGGCGGGCGCGCCGCTCGCCCAGAGGGCCACGGCGGCCACGGCGGCGGCCGTCCAGAAACTGCTGCGATTGCCGAGAACGGGCATGTGGGGCTTCTTTCGCGTGGGGAGAGAGGGGCTCGTGGACGCCGTCGACCACACTTGGAAAAACCAACTTAGCAGCGTATTATTCCCGTATGCCCACCACCATCTCCGAACCGCTCACCGGGCCGAAGTGCTCGATCGCTCGCAGCCTCGAGGTGCTCGGCGAGAGGTGGACCATCCTGATCATCCGCGAGGCCTTCTGGGGGCGCACGCGGTTCTCCGAGTTCAGGGACAGTCTGGGCGTGGCATCCGACATCCTGAGCGACCGCCTCGCCACGCTGGTCGCCGGCGGCGTGCTCGAGCGCGTGCCGTACCGCGACGAGGGCTCGCGCGAGCGCTTCAGCTACCACCTCACCGAGGCGGGCAGGGACCTCCTGCCGGTGCTCGCCGCGCTCAACGCCTGGGGCGACGCGCACCGCACGAGCGGCTGGGGGCCGAGCGCGCTGTACCGGGATGCCGAGACACACGAGCCCGTGACCGTCGGGTTCCGCAGCGCCGAGGGCGAGTGGCTCGACGACAGCCGCGTCGAGGTGGTTCGGGGGCCCGCCGCCTCCTAGGCTGTGCGCATGAGCTTTCTCAGCATCACGGCCTCCGAGAGCCTGCGCGCCGAGTGGCACTCGCTCCGCGACGACATCACCCCGTGGATCGGCGAGCGCGCGACGACGCTGTTCGCGCACGCCGTCTGCGACGCCTACGACTGCCTGCCGCTCGCGCTGCACTTCCGCAGGCTGCTGGTGGATGCCGGGGACGACCCCGACCAGCCACAGGTCACCGAGACCGAGCAGCTGCTCATCGACTGGGGTCGCGCCATCGCCGAGCGGCCGCACGGGCTCTCGGCCGAGTTCTACGAGAGCCTCGAGGCATCCTTCGTGCCCGAGCGCCGCCGCACCCTGCTGGCCTTCGCGGCGCAGACCGTCGCCGCCTGCGTCACGGTGACCGTGGGCCGGGTGCCCGTGGACGACGACCTGCTCCGCTACCGCCGCGCCGGCGACGGACGCACCGTCTAGTGGTCGCCGCATTCGACGTCGCGTTCACCCTCTGGTTCGCGGCGGCCGGGGTGAGCGTCATCCAGGTGATCGACCTCATCGTCGGGGCCATCGACCGGCGCACCATCCGCGACTACCGCATCCCGTCGAAGGTGGCACGGCTCGGCCTGTACGAGCAGGTGTGGATCGTGGTCGGGGGAGCGCTGCTCGCGGTCGTGGCCGGATTCTTCGTGGACTACTCCGCCCGCATCATCTTCGACTCGCGCCAGCCCGCCTGGGGCATCAGCACGCTCGTCGTCACCCTGGTCGGCGTCGCGATCGTGGGCGTGCTGCTCATCGGCTTCGCCCGCCGCGACGAGCGCACCAACTACGCCACCCTGCGCCAGGACGTGCGCGACCTCACCACCGAGCGCGTCGGGCTCGCGGATGTCGCCGCCCTGCGCGAGCAGCTCGAGGTCGTCGACGGCCGCCAGCGCAGCATGCCGCGCACGCTCTGGGCGCACCTCTTCACGGTGGGCGCGTGGCGCCTGCTGCCCGCCCTGGCCGCGCTCGCATCGCTCGTGATCGCGCTGGTGAACGGCGGCTGGGGCCAGTGGTGGACCATCGCGCTCGCCGTGCTCGTGCTGCTGGTGACGTTCGGGCTGGCCGCGGCCGAGTCGTGGTCCGCGCTCGAGCGCCGCAGACGCTGGCACACCGTGCACCAGGCGCAGCGCGCCGAGGTGGATGCCGAACTCCAGGCGCTCGAGCGCCGCGCCAACCGCGGCGTCCCCGGCCTCGGCGACCGCGTCTCGCGCGCCCTCCAGATCCTGCGCGAGCAGGACAGGAAGTAGCGGGCATGACCGACATCGCCGCCAACTCCGAACCGATCTCGGAGCACCCCGACCAGGTGGTGGTGGCCAAGCCGCGCCGCAACGGCTGGGTGCTCGCCATCGCGATCGTGGGCTTCATCCTGATCACCATCATTCTCGCCCTGGTGCTCGTCTACCTCTACGCCGTGCTCGGCCCGACCGCGCTGCTCTACGCGGGGCTGCTCGCCAGCCTGCCGCTCGTGGCCGTGCTGCTCGGCATCCGCTGGGTGGACCGGTGGGAACCGGAGCCGCGCATCGTGCTGCTGTTCGCGTTCTTCTGGGGCGCCGCCGCATCCGTGTTCATCGCGCTCGTCTTCTCGGGCATCACGCAGTCGTACCTCGCCTCGCGCGGCCTGCAGAAGTCGTCGATGGCCGACTTCTTCGAGACCGTGGTGCAGGCGCCGATCGTGGAGGAGACCGCGAAGGGCCTCGGCGTGCTGCTGCTGTTCTGGGTGATGCGCAAGTACTTCGACGGCCCGGTCGACGGCATCGTCTACGGGGCCACGGTGGGCATCGGGTTCGCGTTCACCGAGAACATCCAGTACTTCGGGCTCGCCATCATCCAGGACCACGGATTCGGCCAGGGCGTGGGCGAGACGTTCCTGCTGCGGGCGGTGCTGTCGCCCTTCGCCCACGTGATGTTCACCTCCGTCACCGGGCTCGCGCTCGGCATCGCGGCGCGCGACAGCAACCGGGTGGGCGCGATCGGGTACTTCCTGCTCGGGCTCGTGCCCGCGATCTTCCTGCACGGGTTCTGGAACAGCGCGGGCTACTGGGCCACCAACTGGTATCTCTACTACTTCTTCATCCAGGTGCCGCTGTTCGTGATCGCGATCGTGGGCGTCGTGCGGCTCCGACGGCACGAGCAGGTGATCACCCACGACCGGTTGAGCGAATACGCGGGCGCGGGCTGGTTCACGCAGAGCGAGGTGAACCTCATCTCCACGGGTGCCGGGCGACGGCAGGTGCTCGCCTGGGCGGGCCGCTACCGTCTCAAGCGGCAGTACCGGCGCTTCCTGCAGGATGCCACCCGCCTCGCCTTCACCCGCCAGCGGCTCATCTCGGGCAAGGACGAGATCGGCGCCCGCCGCTACGAGGGCGACCTGCTGGAGGCGATCGTGGCCGACCGGCGTTCGCTCGCAGCGCTGCCCCCGCTGCTCACTGTGCAGCCCGCGCGGTAAATCCTCCCCGAATCCGGTTACTAAAATAGATAGCCGGATTTCGTGGGAAGCAGGGACGTGGTCGATCAGGAACTCGAACGTGAGCAGGCCTACGTCGGCACCCTCTACGCGCGACTCGACGCGCTGAAACTGGAGGCGAGCCAGCAGCTCGACGCCGTGCGACTGCTCGAGGTGGGCGGCAACCACCAGGGCCGCTCCGAGCGCGACACCTTCGCCCGCATCTATGAGGACCGCATCGCCCTGCTGCGGGAGGTGGACGAGCGGCTCGCCTTCGGGCGGCTCGAGCTCGCCGAGCCCGACGGCGACGACACCTACCGCTACATCGGCCGCATCGGGCTGCGTGACGCCGACCTGCAGCCGATCCTGCTCGACTGGCGCGTGCCGCAGGCGAGCGCGTTCTACCAGGCCACGGCCGCGAACCCGCTCGGCACCCGCGCCCGGCGCCACCTGGTCTCGAAGGGCCGCTCGGTCATCCGCGTCGAGGACGAGGTGTTCGACGCGAGCCTGCTCGACGACGACACCGTCGAGCTGCAGGGGGAGGGCGCGCTGCTGGCCGCCCTCAGCGCCCAGCGCACCGGGCGGATGAGCGATATCGTCGCCACGATCCAGGCCGAGCAGGACCGCATCATCCGCTCCGACATGCGCGGCGTGCTCGTCGTGCAGGGCGGGCCGGGCACCGGCAAGACCGCGGTGGCGCTGCACCGCGCCGCGTACCTGCTCTACTCGAACCGTGAGCGGCTGGCCGGCTCCGGCGTGCTCATCGTCGGGCCGTCGCGCTCGTTCCTGCAGTACATCGAGGCGGTGCTGCCGTCGCTCGGCGAGACCGGCGTGGTGCTGGCCAGCGTGGGGCAGCTGTTCCCCGGGGTGGAAGCGGGGGTGGAGGATGCCCCGGCCGTCGCACGGCTGAAGGGCCGGGCATCCATGGCCGACCTCATCGCGCGCGCAGTTCGCTCGCGCCAGCGCATCCCCGCCGAGCAGCAGGTGCTCGACGTGAGCGGCGACAGCCTCGTGCTCGACCCGCACCTCGTGAGCCAGGCGATGGTCCGCGCCCGCGAGGGCGGCAAGCCGTACAACGAGGCCCGGGTCACGTTCGTCAAGAACGCGCTCAACGCCCTTTCGCGCGAGTGGCTCGCCCAGCTCAAGGCGAGCGGCAACTCGATGGACGACTCCGACCTGCCGATGCTGCGCGAGGACCTGCGCAGCTCGGAGGACGTGCGCGTCGCCCTCAACACGGCCTGGCTGCCGCTCACCCCGGAGAAGCTGCTGCAGGACCTGTACGCCCGCCCGCAGTGGCTGGCCGAGCTGACCCCCGACTGGATGCCGGAGGAGCGCGCCCTGCTGCGTCGCGACCGCTCGGCCGACTTCACGATCTCCGACGTGCCGCTGCTCGACGAGGCGGCCGAGCTGCTCGGCGAATACGACGCCGTCGACGCCGCGCAGAAGCGCGAGGCCAAGCAGCAGCGCAAGCGCGACATCGAGAACGCCGAGGCCGCCATCCAGAACATGGATGTCAGGGGCATGGTCAACGCCAAGGACCTCGCCGACAACTTCGCCGAGTACGTGGATCGCGGCACCACCGCCGAGCGCGCCGCCGCCGACCGCACCTGGACCTACGGCCACGTCGTCGTCGACGAGGCGCAGGAGCTCTCGCCGATGCAGTGGCGCCTGCTGCTGCGCCGCGGGCCGCTGCGTTCGTTCACGATCGTGGGCGACATCGCGCAGGCCGCCTCCGCGTCGGCCTCGTCGACCTGGCGCGACGCGCTCGAGCCGCTGCTGCGCGGATCGGCCGAGGCCGACCGCTGGCGGCTCGAGGAGCTCACCGTAAACTACCGCACGCCGAGCCAGATCTCGTCGGCCGCCGAGTCGATGGCGATCGCCCACGGCCTGCCGGTCACGCCGTCGCGTGCGGTTCGCGAGAGCGAGTGGCCGATCACCGTGCTTCCGGATGCCGCGGCCGCCCTCCGTCGCGAGCGCGAGCTCGGCGCCGGAGGCACGATCGCCGTGATCGTTCCCGACGCGCAGCACGAGGGGCTCGCGGCATCCCTCACCGAGGCGTTCGGCCCCGCGATCGGCCTCGGCCCGCGGGGGCTCACCAGCGAGGTGGCGCTGCTCACGGCGCAGGACGCGAAGGGCCTGGAGTTCGACGCGGTGATCGTGGTGGACCCGGTGGCCATGGTGGCGGCATCCGAGCGCGGCGCAGCGGCACTCTACGTCTCGATGACGCGCGCCACCCAGCGCCTCACGCTCGTCGCCACGGGAGACCTCCCCGCCGGCCTCTGAGCCGGTGCGGGGTCAGTGGCCGAAGAAGCTCCAGATCCAGAAGACGGAGATGGCCGCGATGACCACGATCCCGGCGATCGGCACGCCGTGGCGCAGCCGGCGGCCCTGCGGCGCCACCATGTCCGCGCCGGCGCTGCCGATCCGGTCGTCGGAGTAGCGCTCGGTCTGGCCGAGGGTCTTCGCCCCGACCGTGTCGACGATGCGGAAGAGGTGGTTCATGGTGGCGGCATCCGCCAGGTTGAGCGGCTTGTTCGAGTAGAGGAACATCCAGTCGTCGACGATCTCGACGTCGAACTGGGCGCTGTTGTCGATGAGCAGCGCCATGAGGTCGGGCGTGAAGACGTAGAGCGCGTCGGTCTCGTACTCCTTGGGGCAGTAGAGCGTGAAGTACCGGTCGAAGTCGCCCTCGAGCGAGAGTTTCTGGTCGCGCGCGAACGAGACGGGCAGGTCGCTGCCGAACAGCGAGTTGTTCGATTTGGCGTCGAGCACCATGTTCGGCAGACGCCGCTCGAGCTGCAGGGCGAGGTAGCCCCACACGTGTGTGGTGCGGTCGCGGCCCGAGCCGGTGGTCCACTGGTAGTTGGCGATGTCGAGGCGGCGGTCGCCGTTGCGGAACACGCGGTCGCTGCAGCCGCGGTTGTCGCCGTGCCCGAAGATCATGCCGCCGAATCCGGGGTCGCCCGACCTCGGGAGGTAGCCGAGGCCGTTCGCCGCCGCGAAGCCGGAGAGCCGGTACATCCGCTGCCACCGGCCGCCCGCACCCCGGATGCCGCGCACGAAAGCCACGACGACCAGTGCGAAGACGCCCACGAACACGACCGGGAAGACGAGCCCGAACGGGTCGCCGCCGCTGATCCCGCCGGCGAACAGGCTGCCGAAGACGCCGCCGAACACCACGAGGAAGAAGATGCCAAAGAGCACGAGGAACGCCGCCGTGACCACGGTCTGCGCGTTCACCGCGCTCGCCACCAGCCCGGATGCCCTGGCCTGCTTCCTGAAGTCGGCCACCTGCGCGCTCGTGATCGGCTCGGTCAGCGCGGAGTAGTTGATCGGGGTGACGGCGGGCGGCGGGGTCGGCTGATCGAGGCTCACACCGTCACCCTACCCAGTGGGCGAAATTTGTCGTCAGCGCGCTCCCGGCGCGACAAATATCGCCCACTCGCGGGCTTTCAGGGGGTGGGGGAGAGCGCGTCGTACTTCAGGAACCCGCGCTGCACCCGCACCAGCACGCCGAGCAGCACCATGATGAGCACGCCGCCGAGCAGCGGCGGCAGCCAGAGCGCGCCGAAGGCCGCGATCAGCCCGACGTAGATGTCGCCGATGCGCGGGCCGCCGGTCACGACCACGGTGAACACGCCCTGCAGCCGCCCGCGCATGTTGTCGGGCACGGCGCTCTGCAGGATGGTCTGGCGGAAGATCGAGCTCACGTTGTCCGCGGCGCCGGAGCCGGCGAGCATCACGGCGGCGATCGCGATGCCGATCACGTTCGCGTGTGCGAACGAGGCGTCGACGTGCATCCACGGCACGAAGGTGACCACCGCGAGCAGCAGGCCGAAGCCCGCCACGAACGCGCCGTAGACGGTGATCGCCCCGCGAATCGCACGGCCCTGCCAGCGCTGGCCGCCGAGCCGCCCGGAGAACACGCTGCTGAGCAGAGCGCCGACCGCGCCCGCCGCGGTGAGAATGCCGACCGTGATCGGTCCGCCACCGAGCACGAGCGCGCCGACGGCGGGGAACAGCACGCGCGGCTGCCCGAACGTCATCGCGATGATGTCGGCGAGGAACGAGACGCGGATGTTCGGCGCCCGCCTCAGGAACGCCAGCCCGTCGCGCAGCGCGCTCAGCCCGGGCTTCGCGACCTCCCCCTGCGGCGGCAGCTTCGGCAGCGAGAAGATCCCGAAGAACGCGCTGAGGAACAGCACGACATCCACCGAGTAGGTCCAGCCGAACCCGATCGACGCCACGAGCACGCCCGCGAGCGCCGGCCCCACGGTGAGCGCGGCGCCGAAGATGATGCCGTTGAGCGCGGATGCCGCGGGCAGCAGGTGCGCGGGCAGCAGCCGGGGCACGACGGC
>JAODAU010000088.1 GCA_025463615.1 Microbacteriaceae bacterium
AGCCCTCGCGGAACTCGCCCGCCAGCTCGGCCACCCCGTCGCCCTCGTCGGCGCGACCGGAGCCGTCGACCGGGTCTTCCCGGCCAACGCCCTCGATGCGGACGCACGTGCCTCCCTCTCCGCCGCCACCCAGCCGCTCCTGCGCGCGGGTCGGCGCGCCGGGAGCACCGTGGAACTCGGGAACCTCTGCCAACGCGGGGAAGTCGGGGAATTCGGGGAAGTCGGGGAAGTCGGGAAACGCGGACACGTCGGGCAGGAGTCGTTCTCCCTGCAGACCCTCGGCGCGGCCGGCCGCCTGCGCGGGATCCTCGCCGTCGGCGGCGACACCCTCGATCAGGCCGCCCAGCAGGTCGTCACCGGAGTCGTCGCGCTGGCCGGCCTCGCCCTCGAACAGACCCGGGCGACGGATGCGGCCAGAGCCCGCCTGAGGACCGCCGTCTGGCACGCACTCCTCGCCGGCGACCTCACGACTGCGGCGGCGGTGGCAGAGCCGGTCATCGGGACGCTGCCGGGTGGCCCGGCGCGGGTCGCACTCTTCACCGGCGCCCCGGTCGACGCCGCGGCCGAGTGGCTGGAACAGCATCCCGCTGGCTTCTTCGCCCGCCACGGCGACGACCTCGTGGTTTTGCTCGAGGCGACCTCGCCCGCCCAGTCCGACACGGCGGCGGAGACCCAGGTCTCGGCTGTCCAGCTGCCCACCGATCTCGCAGCGCGGTTCGACCTGCGCGCCGGCGTCTCGTCCCCAGCCACGATCGGCACCCTTGCCGCCGCGCTCGCCCAGGCCACCGCATCCCGAGACCGCACCACTGCCGAGGCCCCCGTGAGCGCCTTCGACGACTTGGCCGGCGGCGGGATGCTCGCCCTCCTGCAGACCGAGGACGCGCGCGCAGTCGCCGCCGCATCCCTCGCCCCCCTCGCCGTCGACCCGGCCCTGCTCACGACCCTTCGCACCTGGCTGGACCACAACGGCGTTTTCGACGCGGCCGCCCGCGACCTCGGCATCCACCGCCACACCCTGCGGGCCCGCGTCGCCGAAGCCGAACGCCTCCTCGGCCGCGACCTCGCCCCCTTCTCCGCCCGAGCCGACCTCTACGCCGCCCTGCAGCTCATCCCCTGACCCCGCTCCCGCTCCCCGCTCGCCCGCTCACTCCCCGCTCGCCCGCTCGCCAACCAACCGTCCGCAGGAGAAATCACCCAGAACCCACCGAAATGACCGCCCAGACGGACGACACGCCCACCCCGCGGCCGGTTTCTCCTGTCGACGCGCATCCCACAGCCACAGCCATCGGCATATTCGGCAGAATGGGCGAATGACCACTCCCATCTCCGGCACTCATTTCGGCCTGTCCTCGGGCGACTACCACGCCACGATCGCCTCCGTCGGGGCCAGCCTCCGCACCCTCGAATTCCGCGGACGCCCGCTCGTCGTACCCTTCGACGCCGATGAGGTGCGCCCGGCCTTCCGTGGAGCGACACTGGCGCCCTGGCCGAACCGGGTCGTCGACGGCCGCTACACCTTCAACGGTGTTGCGCAGCAGCTCGCCATCACCGAGCCGGCACGCGGGCATGCCCTGCACGGCCTGGCCTCCTGGCTGGACTTCACCGTCGTCGACCGCGCCGCCGACAGTGTCACCATGTCCGCCACCGTCGAAGCCCAGGCCGGCTATCCGCACCGCGTGGAAATCGCCGTCACGTTCAGCCTCGACGAAGACGGCCTGCACACCACCGTCGCCGCCACCAACACGGGCACGGATGCCGCGCCCTGGGGCACCGCGCCGCATCCATACCTCGTCGCCGGCGATGGCCACGCCGACGACTGGACGCTGACCGTGCCCGCCACCACTGTCGTGACCGTCACCGAGGACCGCCTGCTGCCCATCGCGGCCGTGCCGGTCGACTCCGAAGGGGCTGAGGGCCTCGGCTTCGTCGAGCCGCGCGTCATCGGCGACACTTTCATCGACCACGCGTACACCGATCTGGTTCGGGATGCGGACGGCGCGGCCACCGTGTCCGTGCTGACCGCCGACGGCACCGGCGTCGAGATGACGTGGGACGAGTCGTGCCGCTGGGTCCAGGTGCACACCGCCGACAACGCCGACCCCGCCATGAACCGGATCGGCCTGGCCGTCGAGCCGATGACCTGCGCGCCCGACGCCTTCAACTCGGGCGAGGATCTCGTGGTGCTGGAGCCGGGTGCGTCCTCATCGGCCGGCTGGACCATCCGCGCCGTCTGAGGCCGTCCCTTGGGGGGCCGCCCTTGAGGGGCCGTCCGGTTGTGGCCGCCCCCGACACAAAGACGCCCCCGGCCGGTGGAGAACCAGCCGGGGGCATCGGCGGTGCGCTAGGAACGCCTCCGCCAAGCGAATGGAACCTGTACCCGTTCAGGTGAACCCATTCGGCGAGACCGGAAACTTCACGATATCGCTGATTGATGTTACATCGCACATCCAAAATATTGCGGGCGCGGGTCCGCTATGAAAGCAAACCAGAGTCTTCAGACCTCACCCCGACGCGTCGATACGGGTCGCCAATTCGGCAGGCCGCGACAACCGCGCCCGCAGCGACGCGAGCAGAAGCTCGACGCCGAGGTCGAAAGCCCGGTCCGCCCGAACATCCCCGGACTCGCCGCGACTCACGAGCCGCCCGAGCGCCGTCTCGGGATCGGCGTGCCACACCTCCGGCGGCGCCGACAGGTCGAGCCCCGAACCCAGCGCGAATGCGTCGAGGACGGCCACGATCACGAGCACGTCGTCGTCGGGAAAGCCCGCCGAAAGCAGTGCGCCGGCCAGCGTCTCGTAGTAGCCGAGCACGGTCACATCCGTCACCGGCTTGCCCACCAGCAGCGGCAGCACCAGGGGATGCGCGGCGAACATCGCACGCTGCGCCCGCACCACGTAGCTCACCACCGCATCCCACTCGAGCCCGTCCGGCACGACGATCTCGGACTGCACGGCGAGCCGTCCGCGCATGAGCTCGACGATCGCATCCCTGCCTTCGACGTGGTTGTAGAGCGACGAAGGCGTGACACCCAGCTGACGGGCGAGGGCGTTCACGCCGAACGGCTTGCCGGCATCGACCAGAGCGATCGCAGCGTCGGCGATCCGGTCGGTGCTCAGGATGGGTGACGACGGTCTCGGCATCCTCTCCCCTTTCGCTCGCAGCCTGCTCTGTGCATAATAAACGAACACTATTCGTTTTAGCATCCGGATGGACCCCCATGACCTTCGAACTCGTGCGCTCGAACGGCGCTCCCGCATCCCTCGCCCGCGTGCCCGGAAGCCGCGAAGACACCGCACCACTACGCATCGGCGTCGTGCAGCACACCTGGCAGCCCGATCGCGAGGCGCTCGAAGCCGAACTCAGCGAAGCGGTGGCGCTAGCGGCGTCCGACGGCGCGCGCATCGTCTTCCTCCCCGAGCTGACGCTGTCCCGCTACCCGGCCGACATTATCCCGAGCGGCCGCGCCGACGAGCTCGCCGAAGACCTCGAGAGCGGGCCCACCCGCCGATGGGCGGCCGAGGCAGCCGCCGCGAACGACGTGTTCGTGCACGCTTCGCTCTACCAGCGCACCGGCGACGACGACGGCCGGGGGCTCAACACCGCCATCGTCGTGTCCCCGTCGGGTGAGATCGTCGCCAAGACGCACAAGCTGCACATCCCGGTCACGGCGGGCTATTACGAGGACAAGTACTTCCGTGCGGGCCCGGCCGACGAACCATATCCTGTGCACGTACTCGCGGAACTTCCCGGCGTGCGTCTCGGGATGCCGACCTGCTGGGACGAATGGTTCCCGGAGGTCGCACGAGCCTACGGTCTGCAGAATGCGAACGTCGTCGTCTACCCGACGGCCATCGGCTCCGAGCCGGACC
>JAODAU010000106.1 GCA_025463615.1 Microbacteriaceae bacterium
GCAGATGCGCCGCCGGAAGTCTCTTGGGGCGAAGACCCCGACCCGATCGCACCCCCGCAATGCGCCGCCAAGAGTCTCCCGGAACGAAGACCCCGACCCGATCACCCCACCGCGATGGCCCCTTCGAGAACTTTCCCCACCGAGCCGCCGCGCGGGCCCAGGGACCGGTTACGCGACGGGCTCGGCTACCGCGGCGCGGGCGGCTGCCGTCGCATCCACCCACCAGCCCAGGTTCCCCAGCAGCGGCTCGAGCCGCACGTCGTACTGGGCGAGGGTCTCGACCGCGTCCTCGCCGCCGCGGATCGCCATGATGGCCGGCCCGAGGATGTGAACGGCGTGCTTGACCGGCACCATGTCGAGCTCGACTGCGACCTCGCGCAGCTGCTCGATCGCGCGAGCGCCGCCCACGTTGCCGTAGCCGACGAACGCGACCGGCTTATGCTCGAACTCGGCCATGTAGTGGTCGAGGGTGTTCTTGAGCGACGCCGTGTAGCCGTGGTTGTACTCGTTGGCGAGGATGATGTAGCCGTCCGCGGCATCCAGCAGCTCGCCCAGCTCGCGCTCGGCGGCGGTGTTGTACTGCCGGGCGGCCATGCTCGGCGGCACCGGCAGGTCGTAGCAGGGCAGCGGGTGGTCGCGCAGGTCGACGACGGTCACCTCGAGGTCGGCGCGCTCGGCGAAGCGACTGCGCAGCCACGCGAGCGGGGCGTCGGCGAAGCGGGTCGTGCGCGTGCTCGCCACGATGAGGGCTATTTTGCGGGGTGTCGACATGACCCCAATAATACTTTCTGCGCGAAAAGGATGACGCGTCTACAGGTTTGCGGTGCTGGGCGTGAAGGTGTCGCATCCGGTCGCCCCCGAGCGGTACCCGGTGAGGAACCAGCGCTGCCGCTGCTCGCTCGATCCGTGGGTCCAGGTCTCCGGGTTGACGACGCCGGACTGGGCCTGGATGCGGTCGTCGCCCACCGCGGACGCGGCGCTGAGGGCATCCTTCAGCTGCGTCTCCGTCACCGGCTTGAGGAACGGCACCCCGTTCTCGTCCTTGGTCGTGGAGGCCTCCCCGACCCAGGCCCCGGCGAAGCAGTCGGCCTGCAGCTCGATGCGGATCGACTCCGACCCGGGCCCGGTGGCCTGCGACTGGTTCTTGAGCACCCCGGCCAGGTTCTGGATGTGGTGGCCCCACTCGTGCGCGACCACGTACATCTCGGCGAGCGGGCCGCCCGACGAGCCGTACTGGGTGCGCAGGTCGTCGAAGAATCCGGTGTCGACGTAGAGGATCTGGTCGGCCGGGCAGTAGAACGGGCCGGTGGCGCTGGTGGCGGCACCGCATCCTGTGCTGGTCTGGTCGGTGAAGAGCGCGAATTGAGGGGACGTGTACTGCACGCCCAGCGACGGCGCCTCATCCACCCAGTAGGTGTCGAGGGCGGCGGCCGCGCCCTTCATGCGGCAGTCGAGGTCGGCGTTGGCCTGGGCCCCGGTGTCGCACTGGATGTTCTCGGCGCTCGGCTCGGCGCCGCTGCCATCGCCGGCCAGCGGCGTGAGGTCCACGCCAAGCACCTGCGACAGGATGATCAGCCCGACGACCAGCAGGCCGCCACCACCACCGCCGAGAATCAGCCCGGTGCGCCCGCGGCGCCCCACCTTGCCCCCGCTGATGTCGGCGTTGTCGTTGAACGTCATGCTGCGAGGGTACCGACACCCCCTCGCCTGGGCGAGGGGGTCGACACTCACTTCTTGTTGAGCGACTTCTCCTGCACGGGGGCCGTTCCGTTCTCGCGCTGCTCGCGGAAGTACTCGCGAGCCTCGTCCTGGCGCACCTGCTCGGCGCCGGAGGAGAGGGGTGCGCGGCGGTGATCCTGTGTGAAACCGAACGCCTTGACGAGGTCGAGCGCCTGCGGGCGGAGCCGCGGAAGCAGGCGGTCGTCGATGTAGCGGGTGATGGCGGTCGCGCGGCCGGCGGAGAGCCGCCCGTGGATGAGGTACCAGGCCAGGTTCTTCTCGATGAGCGTGAGCCCGAACAGGTCGCGCAGCCAGGTCAGCACCCGGCGCGTGGCGGCGTGGTCGATGCCGGCGAGGGCCTCGGTGAAGGCCTCCCACTGCAGCAGCTCGGCGTGCGCCTTCGCCGCCTCGATCAGTTCGTTCTGGTTGCGGTTGAACAGGTCGGCCGCAGCGGCCGGCGACAGGCGGGATGCTCCGCGCAGCCGGGTCGCGAGCGACGCGACCATCGTCTGCACGCGGTCGGTGAGCAGCTGGCGCTGCGCCGCCTCGTCGCGCACGGAGCCGACCGAGCGGGCGGTGGATCCGAAGTCCTTCACGTTCTGCGCGAGCCGACGCAGGCCGAAGTTGTTGACGACCGCGCCGCCCACCTGGCCGGCGACGTAGCCGGCCATCGCGCCGGCATCCGCCTTCGCGAATCTGCGGGAGTAGTCGGTGAGCAGGCGCTTGGCCACGAGCTGCAGCAGCACGTTGTTGTCGCCCTCGAAGGTGACGTAGATGTCGAGGTCGGCGCGCAGCTGCGTGAAGCGGTTCTCGGCGAGGAAGCCGGCGCCGCCGCAGGCCTCGCGGCACTCCTGGATGATGTCCAGCGCGTTCCACGTGCTGAGCGGCTTGAGCGCGGCGGCGAGGGTCTCGAGCTCCTCGCGGTCGGCGTCGCTGGCGCGTGCGCCGGAGAACACGCCGTCGAAGGCGGTGAGCAGCTTCTCGTGCGCGAACGACATCGCGTAGGTGGTGGCGAGGCGAGGCAGCAGGCGGCGCTGGTGACGCTGGTAGTCGAGGATGACCTCCTCGTCGGTGGGGCTGCCGGCCACGAACTGGCGGCGCTGCGAGCCGTAGGTGATCGCGATGTCGAGCGCCAGCTTGCTCGCCACGGTGGCCGAGCCGTCGAGCGAGACGCGGCCCTGCACGAGGGTGCCGATCATGGTGAAGAACCGGCGGCCGGGGCTCGCGATCGGCGACGTGTAGACGCCGTTCTCGTCGACGTCTCCGTAGTGGTTGAGCAGGTTCTCGCGCGGCACCCGCACGTTGTCGAAGTGGAGCCGACCGTTGTCGACGCCGTTGAGGCCGCCCTTGGGGCCGTCATCCTCGCCGCCGATGCCGGGCAGGAAGCCGTTCTCGTCGCGGATCGGCACGTAGAGCGCGTGCACGCCGTGGCCGATGCCGTTCACGATCAGCTGGGCGAAGACCACCGCGGCCTTCGCGTGGATGGCGGCGTTGCCGAGGTAGTCCTTCCAGGCGGCGCGGAACGGGGTGTTGATAACGAACTCGCTCGTCTCCGGGTCCCAGGTGGCGGTGGTGGCGATGGCCGCGACATCCGAACCGTGGCCGGTCTCGGTCATGGCGAAGGCGCCGGGCACCTCCAGCGTCATGATGCCGGGCAGGAAGCGCTGGTGGTGCAGTTCGGTGCCGAGGTGCAGCACCGCGGCGCCGAAGAGGCCCCACTGCACGCCGGACTTGATCTGCAGCGACGGGTCGGCGCTGATGATCTCCTCGAAGGAGGCGATGTTGCCGCCGTGGTCGTCGTCGCCGCCGAGCGACTTCGGGAAGGCACGGTGCACGACGCCCTCCTCGACGAGGCGGTGCAGCTGGCCGAAGACCCGATCCCGCTGGCCGGAGAGGGAGAGGCCCTCCTCGCGCTGGAACTCCGGGCGCGCCATCATCGTGCGCGAGTGCTTGCGCGCCTCGGCCCAGGTCCCGAGGAGGTATTCGCCGAGCCAGGCGGTGTCGATGGCGGTCGAGCGGTCGTCGGGCGCGGGGGTGGGCGCCGAAGCGGTGGGGCGGTCTGCCAGCTGGGTCATGGAAGCATCCTTTTCTTCGTGAAAACAACGGTACGAGCGCCCCGCCGGGCCTCAAAGCCGGTCGTCGCCACCCGACGAAGCGCCCGGGAGGGCGCGCAACGTTCGCTGTGGATTCCCACAAACAGCGGGCCCGCGGAATGTATGGGGGCACCATGTGCGTTGAACCTCATGACTAGAGCAAAAGGAGAGAAATGCCTACCGTCGCTTTGACTTCCGAGGTCTTCGAAGAGACCGTCACCACCCCCGGCATCACCCTCGTGGACTTCTGGGCCGACTGGTGCGGCCCGTGCAAGATGTTCTCGCCGATCTACGACGCCGCGAGCGAGAAGAACCCCGACATCACCTTCGCCAAGGTGGACACCGAGGACCAGCAGGCGCTCGCCAGCGCCGCCGGCATCACCTCGATCCCGACCCTCATGGCCTTCCGCGACGGCGTGCTCGTCTTCGCGCAGCCCGGCGCGCTTCCCGCCCCGGCGCTCGACCAGGTGATCGAGGCCGTGAAGGGCCTCGACATGGAGAAGGTGCACGAGCAGATCGCCCAGCAGCAGGCCGCTGCCGAGGCGACTCCCGCAGAGTAGCTAACTCCAGCGGCCCTCAGACCCCGCGCGGATGATCTGCAGCAGCGCCGAGCGCAGCCGCGGGTCATCCGCGATCTCGGGGAAGAGGTCCACCTCGAGGCTCCGGGCGGATGCCCAGGCCTCCCGCCCGGCATCCGTGCGCGACACCACGTGCCGCCGGCCGTCGCGCGGGTGCTTCTCGCGGGTCACGTAGCCCGCGCGCTCGAGCCGCTCCAGCGTGCGGGACATCGTCTGCACCTCCACGCGCGCCGTGCGAGCGAGGTCCGTCTGGCTGAGCGGGCCGGCATCCAGCAGGTGCAGCACGATCAGCCCCGCGTGGGTGAGCTGCAGGCGCTCGAGCCCCTCCGCCCAGGCGTGCTCGACCAGCCGCGCCGCGGTCGAGAGCAGGCGGCCGGTGGGCCACGCCTCCATGCCGTCGGATCCGTCGAGCTCGGCCATCACCCCAATGTACCGGCAGCCCGTCTCGTGCTACCGTGAATTAATCAGCTAGCTGAGTAATTAGGGAGCCACGATGGATGCACCGCGCGACGTGCTTCGCCAGGTCACGGTACTCGTGAGCGCGATCATCGCAATCGTCGGGTCGTTCATCGGCTCCGGCGCGGCCGGCGGAACGCCGATCCAGGATGCCGCGGGCGGCGCCCTCGCAGCAGACGCGACCCCGATCGCCCCCGGCGGACCGGCCTTCGCCATCTGGACGGTGATCTACGCGGGCCTCATCGCCTACGCGATCTGGCAGCTCCTGCCCGGGCAGCGCCGCGATCCGCGGCAGCGCACCCTCGGCTACCCGATCGCGGCCTCGCTGATCCTCAACGCCGCCTGGATCCTCAGCATCCAGTTCGGGCTGCTCGGCCTGAGCGTTCCCGTGATCGTGGTGCTGCTCGCGGTGCTCGCCTGGACGTTCCTCCTGACGCTGAGAACGCGCCCCCGAAACGCCGTCGAGGCGATCGTGGCGGATGGCACGGTCGGCCTCTATCTCGGCTGGGTCTGCGTCGCGACCGCGGCGAACATCACGGCGTGGCTGGTGGCGATCGGATTCCGCGGCGCCGGTGTGCCCCGGGACGTGTGGGCGGTCGCCATCGTCGCGGTGGCCGGCGCGGTCGGCGTGCTGCTCGCGGTGCGCGGGCGCGGCAGGCTTGCGCCGGCGGCATCCCTCTGCTGGGGGCTGGCGTGGGTGGCGGTCGCGCGGCTCACGGGCGACCTGCGGTCGGCACCGACCGCGATCGCGGCCATCGTCGCCGTGGTGGTGGTGATCGCCGTCACCGTGGCGCTGCGCATCAGGGCGGTGCGCTCGTGACCACCGACCGCCGCCGCTGGGCCGGCCTCGTCTTCGTGAGCATCGCGGTCGCGCTGATCATCGTGGACTCGACGATCGTGAACGTGGCGATCCCGTCGATCATCGACGACCTCGGCATCACCTCGACCCAGGTGCAGTGGGTGCAGGAGAGCTACACGCTCGTGTTCGCCGCGCTCCTGATCGTGTTCGGCGCCCTCGCGGACCGGTTCGGCCGGCGCAGGATCATGCTCCTCGGCGTCACCGTGTTCGCGGTCGCGTCGGTGCTCGCCGCGCTCGCCCAGACCGGCGACCTGCTCATCGCGGCCCGCGTGCTGCAGGGCGTCGGCGGCGCGATGGTGCTGCCGACGACGCTGTCGATCATCAACTCGACCTTCCGCGGCCGCGAGCGGGCGATCGCCTTCGCCGTCTGGGGTTCGACGATCGGCGGCATGGTCGCGGTCGGCCCGCTGCTCGGCGGCTGGCTCACCACCTACTTCTCGTGGCGCTGGGCGTTCGGCATCAACATCCCCTTCGCGGTCGTGATCGTGGTCGGCGCCCTGCTCTGCGTGGCCGAGTCGCGCGACCCCGCCGCGACCGGCCGCATCGACGTGGTCGGCGCGGTGCTCGCCGTGCTCACGAGCGCGTCGCTGGTCTTCGGCCTGATCGAGGGCCGCACCTACGGCTGGTGGCTCTCGAACAAGCCGCCGTCGGGCTGGACGCTCGACGTCTCGCCCATCCCGTTCGCCTTCGCGCTCACGATCGTCGCCGGCGTGCTGTTCGTCTGGTGGGGCCTGCGCCGCCAGCGACTCGGTCGCTCGACGCTCATCGCGTTCAGCCTGTTCCGGATCGGGTCGTTCCGCAACGGCAACCTCGCGGCCATGATCGTGGCGCTGGGCGAGTTCGGCATCATCCTGTCGCTGCCGCTCTGGCTGCAGAACGTGCTCGGCTACGACGCGCTGCAGACCGGCCTGGTGCTGCTGGCGCTCGCGATCGGGTCGTTCGTGGCGAGCGGATTCGCCGGCGCGTTCGGCAACCGCATCGCGCCCGTCGTAATCGTGCGTGTGGGCCTCGCGGCCGAGATCGTCGGCGTCGCCGGCCTCGGCGCGGTCATCTCGGCGACAATCACGTGGCTCGCGATCGTGCCGTTCCTGTTCGTCTACGGATTCGGTGTCGGGCTCGCGACCGCGCAGCTCACCGGCGTGGTGCTCAAGGATGTCCCGGTCGAGCAGAGCGGCCAGGGCTCCGGCACGCAGAGCACGGCCCGGCAGATCGGCTCGGCCCTCGGCATCGCCATCCTCGGCACCGTGCTGTTCACGTCGGCGGGTGCCGCACTCGACGCGCGGCTCAGCGACGCGGGGGTGTCGGCATCCACCCGCACCTCGATCGTCGACGCCGTGGTCGACAGCGCGGGAGCCGCGATCCCCGGCCTCGAGAAGCAGTCGGCCTCGGTGGCGGATGACGCGCGCGATGCCTTCAGCGACGCCACCCGTTACGCGGCCTTCGCCGCCGCGGGGTTCCTCGTGCTCGGTTTCATCGCGACCCTGCGGCTCGGCCCGGCGAAGGTCGAGGCGCTTACGAGCGCTCCCGCCGGAAGAAGCGCCTGACCCGCTCGCCGACGGTCGCCGCAGGCGGCTCGTTGTAGACCCCGGCCGGGGTCTGCCCGCTCATGCGCTGGATGGCCGCCATCACCTCGTCGGTCGCCGCGCGCCGGGCTCGACCCGAGTCCGCGCTGCCGTGGCGGGAGAGGTCGAGCGGGGCGCCGAACTCGACCGTGACCCTGGCCAGGTGCACGCGGTTCGATCCGACCGGCTGCAGGTCCTGCGTGCCGGTCAAGGCGACGGGCACCACCGGCGCGCCCGACGTGAGCGCGAGCCAGGCGACACCCGTGCGTCCCTTGTAGATGCGGCCGTCGAGCGAGCGCGTGCCCTCGGGGTAGATGGAGAAGGCGTCGCCCGCGCGCAGCACCTCGAGCCCGTCGTTGAGCGCCTCCTGCGCCGCGGCGCCGGCCCCGCGCTCGACGGGGATGGCGCCCACGCCGCTGAAGAACGACCGCGAGAGCCAGCCACGGAATCCGCGGCCCGTGAAGTAGTCGGCCTTGGCCAGGAAGGACACCGACCGCGGCGCGACCAGCGTGATCACGATGCTGTCGGCGAAGGAGAGGTGGTTGCTCGCCAGGAGGACCGGGCCGGCCTTCGGCACGTTGCCGCGCCCGACGATGCGCGGGCGGAAGACCAGGCGAGCGAACGGCGCGAGGAAGGCGCGCGACAGGAATTTGAGCACAGAGTCTCCACTCGGACTATCGCACCAGCCTAGATCGGGATAGATTCCGATCGGGGAATATGAGCACTCGCCCCAAGATTGGGGCGCGACACACCCCCCTGACCCCACAAAGGGGGCCACCCTCGGCGCCCGTTTGGCTGTATGTTTTGGGTACCCCCTCGACGAGGTGGGGCGTACCCGCGCTGAGAGACATCCCCTACTGTCTTTCTCTCGTTGCTGCTACCCGGCGGCAACGTCTGTAGTTCGTTGTGTCACCCGCTACCCGGCGGATTCTCATACGCGGTCCCTGTAAAACCCGAAAAACTACAGGACTAACCCGAATGAATGAACTGACGGTCCCCCGACCGGATAAAAACTACGTTGCCCGGCGTAGAGCACGCCTCCATGCACTTCCCGAGCCGGAGCGCGCGCTGCCACGCACGCTTTCCGGCGTTGCATGGGCGCGTGCCTACCGGACGCGTCTTCGCGTCACCGACTCCCTCATCGTGACCATCGCGGTGGGTCTCGGTTACCTCGAGCGGCTCGTCTTCGAGCCCCAGCTCTTCACCTCCGCGGGCTCCCTGCTGCGCTTCGCACTCGGCGCGGCGATCGTCGTCGTGCTCTGGGCGGTGGCGATGGATGCCTTCCGCTCACGCGACCTCAAGGTCGTCGGCGTCGGCGCCGACGAGTACAAGCGCGTGGTGGCCGCCTGCGTCACGTTCTTCGGCCTGCTCGCGATCATCCTGGTGGTCGGCGGCGTGCGCAGCGCGCAGTGGTTCTTCATCGTCGCGGCTCCGGTGGGCACCGTCGCCCTGCTGGTGAGCCGCTGGGCCTGGCGCAAGTGGCTGTACAAGCAGCGCGCGTTCGGCCACTTCCTCTCGCGCGTCGTCGTCGTCGGCAAGCGCAAGGACGTCATCAAGGTCATCCGCCAGATCGACCGCAACTCGGGCGCCGCGTACGCGGTGGTCGGGGCGGTCATCGACCGCAGCGATGCCGAGGCGGACGAGGGCGTCTTCCGCGACATCCGCGTGCACCGCGGGCTCGACGAGGCGGCGGACTTCGCCAGCCAGATCGGCTCGGACGGGATCGTGGTCGCCGGCCAGCCCACCCGCAGCGGCGACTACATCCAGGACCTCGCGTGGGAGCTCGAGGGCAAGTCGCTCGAGCTGATCCTCGCGACCAGCCTGGCCAATGTGGCCGGCCCGCGCATCCACTACCGCCCCGTCGACGGGCTTCCGCTGCTGCACGTGGAGATCCCGCAGTTCGAAGGCGGCAAGCACGTGCTCAAGCGCGTGATGGACATCACCCTCGCGAGCGTGGCGCTGCTCATCCTGTCGCCGCTGTTCCTGCTGCTCGCCATCATGGTGCGCGCCGACAGCGCGGGCCCGGCGCTGTTCTCCCAGGAGCGCGTCGGTCGCGGTGGCCGCACCTTCCAGATCTACAAGTTCCGCTCCATGGTCACCAACGCGCCCGAGCTCCTCGACACGCTCAAGGCGGCGAACGAGGGCAGCGGACTGCTCTTCAAGATGAAGGACGACCCGCGCGTCACCCGGCTCGGCCGCATCCTGCGCAAGTACTCGCTCGACGAGCTGCCGCAGATCTGGAACGTGCTGATCGGCGACATGAGCCTCGTCGGCCCGCGCCCGCCGCTGCCGAACGAGGTGGAGGAGTACGAGGATCGCGTGCGCCGCCGCCTCTACATCAAGCCCGGCCTGACGGGCATGTGGCAGGTCAACGGACGCTCCGCCCTCAGCTGGGAGGACAGCGTGCGCCTCGACCTCTACTACGTGGAGAACTGGTCCGTGGTCGGCGACCTCATGATCATGTGGCGCACCGTCAAGGTTCTGGTCGCACCGGTCGGGGCATACTGAGTACATGGTTTCGACACCGCACGGGGGCGCGGCACGCACGATACTCATCGCCAACCCCTCGGCCGACGTGTACGGCTCCGACCTGCAGATGCTGGAGAGCATCAGCGCCATGGTCGAGCAGGGCTGGCGCGTCGTGGTGGCGATCCCCGCTGGCGGCACGCTCGTGGCGAAGCTCGAGGCGCGCGGCGCCGAGGTGCACCTCGTGGACTTCCCGGTGCTGCGTCGCGCGAACGCCTCCGCGGGCGGCGTCGCCGGGCTCGCGAAGGCCGCGCTGGGCTCGCTGAAGACCATCCGCGCCGAGATCCGCGCGGTCGATCCCGCGGCGATCTACGTCAACACCGTCACCCTCCCCTGGTGGATCCTCGCCGGGCGCCTCTCACGGCGCAAGGTGGTCGTGCACGTGCACGAGGCCGAGACCGAAGACAGGCGGGTGGTGCGACTCGCGCTCAACGGTCCGCTGCTGTTCGCGCATCGGCTCATCCTGATCAGCAAGTCCACGCGCGACGCGACCAACGGCGCCGTGCCCGGCCTCCGGCGGCGCGGGCGGCTCGTCTACAACGGGGTCGAGCGCGGCCCCGCCCCCGTGCCGCGAACGCCCATCGATCCCGCCGGCCCGATCCGGCTCGCCGTCGTCTGCCGCCTCTCGCCGCGTAAGGCACCGGATGTCGCGCTCGAGGCCACGGCCCTGCTGCGCGCCGCCGGGCTCGACGCCCGCCTCGACATCTGCGGCACACCGTTCGCCGGCTACGAGTGGTTCGAGCAGCAGCTCCGCGACCGCGCGGCCCAGCCGGACCTGGCCGGCAGCATCACCTTCTCCGGCTACGTCTCGCCGATCTGGTCTGCGCTGGATGCCGCGGACATCGTGGTCGCCCCCTCCCTGCGCGAGCCGTTCGGCAACGCCGTGGTCGAGGCCCAGCTCTCCGCCCGCCCGGTCGTCGCGTCGAAGGCCCTCGGCCACACCGAGTCGATCGAGGAGGGCGTCTCCGGCCTGCTCGTGGAGCCGGGGGACGCGGCAGCGCTGGCGGATGCCGTCCGGAGCATCGTCGACGACCCGGCGCTCGCCGAAACGCTCGCCACCCGCGGCCGCGAGCTGGCCATCGAGAAGTTCTCGCGCGAGCGGTACAACCGGCAGATCGTCGGCATCATCCGGGAGGTCGCCGGCGACGAACGCCCGGAACCTGCCCGAAACACCGCGTCGGTAGTGTGATGACGTGGACACAGTGAGTAGCACCCCGCCGGCGCGGGAGACCTACGGTGCGGTGGTCCGCCGCATGGCGGCGGCGCAGAAGCCGGGGCGCGGCGCCCCGCCGTACTCGCGCTGGGTGAACCGGAGGGCCGGTCGGCTGCTCGGCGGCGCGGCCTACCTGCTCGGCCTCACGCCGAACCAGGTCACGCTCATCAGCGCCGCCTTCACGTTCAGCTCGCTCGTGCTCGTCATCTTCGTCACACCGAGCTGGTGGCTCGGCATCCTGGTCGCGTTCCTGCTGCTGTTCGGCTACGCGCTCGACTCGGCCGACGGCCAGCTCGCGCGCCTCCGCGGCGGCGGCAGCAAGTCGGGCGAATGGCTCGACCACGTGGTCGACGCGACGAAGGTCGGCGTGCTGCACTCGGCCGTGCTGATCTCGTTCTACCGGTTCAGCGGCGAGCGCGGCGGCATCCTCATCGTTCCGCTCGTCTTCATGGTGGCGTCGTTCGTCTTCTTCTTCGGCATGATCCTCACCGACCAGCTGCGCCGCGCGGCGGCCGCGGAGGCCGGCGTGAAGTACTCGAAGCCCACGGGCGGCGGCGGCGCGCTGCAGACCATCGTGGCGATCCCCACGGACTACGCGCTCCTGTGCCTGTCGTTCGTGCTGCTGGGCGCCCACGTGGTGTTCGTGGTCGTCTACATCCTGCTGGCCGCGGCGCAGACGCTCATCACCGCGGCCGTGCTGCTGCGCTGGTGGCGCGAGCTGCGCCGGGCGGATGCCGCGGCCGCGGCCGCGCGCTAGACCCCGAACTCGTCGACGAGCGCCTTGGTGCTCAGGATGTTGGCCTTGCTCGACGCCCCGAACACGATCGACTCGATGTTGGGCTGCTCGCTGATCCACTCGATCGCCTCGCGCGCCGGGATGGCGCCCGACGCGAACACGGACATGGCCACCGCACGGAACCGGTGGTTCTCGAGCACCTCGTGGTAGCCCTCGATTCCGCCCGACATCCTGAAGCCGATCTTGTTGATGTTCGAGCAGACGATGGGGTTCTCGAGGCCGATGCGATCGAGCGTCTTGAGCAGCATCGGCAGGTTCATCGTGATGAAGCCGGGCTCCGCGTTGTAGCGCTTGCGCACGTGGCTCGCGAAGATCGTGAACGCATCGTCGAAGCCGAGGCCGAGCAACAGGTCGACCACCACGTTCTGCAGCCAGATGACGGGGGTCT
>JAODAU010000128.1 GCA_025463615.1 Microbacteriaceae bacterium
TGGGCACCGGCGTGTTCGACGTGGTCGGCACCCCGCGCGTCGCCCTCTGGCCGGCCCTCGCCGTGCTCGGCCGCGAGGGTGTGCTGTTCGCGGCCTGGCGGCGGCGGGTGCCGTTCACCGTGCTCAATCATCCGATCGTCGACTACGACGGCAACGCGGCGATCCTCGCGCACCGCGTCTTCCACTTCCGCTTCGGCGACCGCCGCATGGAGGACGCGCTCACGGCCACGCGCCGCGGGCTGGTGGATCACCTCGGCTACGGCCGCCGCTTCGTGGTGAAGCTCGAGGCGCGGGTCGTCACCGGGCACCTGGAGCTGCGGTCGACCTCGGTCGCGGTGCGGTTCGGGCGGCTCCACGTGCCGATCCCGGGTCGGTTCGCCCCGAAGCTGCGGCTCATCGAGCGGTTCGACGACGACGACCAGCGCCAGCACGTCTCGCTCACCCTGGACTCGCCGCAGTTCGGCCGCCTCTACGAGTACTCGGGGTCGTTCACCTACGAGATCCTGCCGGGGGAGCAGCACGGGTGACGGATCGCATCGTCATCGCCGGCGCCTCCGGGTTCATCGGCCACTACCTGATCCGTGCCTTCCGCGCCGAGGGCGCCCGCGTCGCCACCATCGGACGGCGGGGCTCGGATGCCGCGTGGGGAGAGACCGCCGCCATCACCGACCTGCTCGACGGCGCCGACCTGCTCATCAACCTCGCCGGCAAGAGCGTCAACTGCCGTTACACGCCGGCGAACCGCGCCGAGATCTTCCGCTCGCGGGTCGAGACCACGCGGGAGCTCGCGGCCGCCGTCGCGGACTGCGAGGATCCGCCGCCCCTCTGGGTCAACTCGTCGACGGCCACGATCTACCGCCACGCGGAGGACCGGCCGATGACCGAGTCGACGGGGGAGCTCGGCACCGGGTTCTCGGTCGAGGTAGCCAAGGCCTGGGAGGCGGCGCTGTTCGAGCGGGACCTGCCGGGCACCCGCCGCGTCGCGCTGCGGATGGCGATCGTGCTCGGCGACGGCAGCGCGCTCGTGCCGCTGGTGCGCCTGGCGCGCTTCGGACTCGGCGGCGCGCAGCTCGACGGTCACTGGTTCCCGACGAAGGCGCGGCGCGCGGCGGGCACGTTCCACGAGTTCCGGGCGCGGGGCGGGGCGCAGCGGTTCAGCTGGATCCATCTCGCCGACGTGGCGGGCATCATCCGGTTCCTGCGCGTGCACGACGAGCTCGACGGGCCGGTCAACGCGTCGTCGCCGAACCCGTCCGACTCGAAGACTCTCATGGCCGACCTGCGCCGCATCGTGCATGCCCCGATCGGCATACCCGCGCCGCGCTGGATGCTCGAGCTGGGATCCGCCGCCATCCGCACCGAGACCGAGCTGGTGCTCAAGAGCCGCTGGGTGGTGCCCGAGCGGCTGCTCGCGGCCGGCTATCGCTTCGAGTACCCCGAGCTCGAGCCGGCGCTCGAGGCGATCGTGCTCCAGCGCGCATAACCTAGAGCCATGAGCACTGTGAGCGACCGCGACACCTCCGATCGAGACATCGCGATCGGCACCGGGACCATCGGCGAGGCGTGGCTGGGCATAGCGCGCCGCATCCTCGCCGACGGCCGGCCGTCCCGCTACGACGACCTGCCGATCCTCGAGGTCGCGCAGGCCACGCTCACGGTCGAGCGTCCCGACCCGGCGGACCCGATCATCGCCCGCCTCGCCGACCCCGAGCGCCTCGAGTGGATGCACGCCAACTTCACCGACCACCGCCGGGTCGACGCGCTGGGGGGCGCCCGCAGCTACGCCAGCAGGCTGTTCGACTACGGCGCGCAGGGCCGCGACCAGGTGCAGTGGGTGATCGACCGGCTCACGGATGACCCGACCTCGCGCTCGGCCACCATCACCACCTTCGAGCCGCTGCTCGACACCACCTACATCCCGTGCGTGAGCATGCTCGACTTCTGGATCCGCGACGGGGCGGTCGAGCAGGTGGTCTACGCGCACAGCATCGACTTCGGGTCGAAGGGCTACGGAAACCTCGTCGAGCTCGCCGACCTGCAGCAGCGCGTGGCGGCCGGGCTCGGAATTCCGGTGGGCCGGCTGGTGTTCATCATCAAGTCGGCACACATCTACGACTCCGAGCTGGAGTACATGAAGAACGTGGTGGAAGCGGCGTAGCCGAAAGCGCTAAGCTGTAACGTCACGTTTGTGACGTCCTATCCGCACGCCGTTCGCGGAAACCAACACCCCGCACGATGAACATCCATCGTCGTCGTGTCGCGTCCGGCCCGAAACATGTCCCTACTGGAGCAACTACTACATGACAATCGTAACGACCACCGGCCCCAAGCAGGTCGCGATCAACGACATCGGATCTGCTGAAGACTTCCTGGCCGCGGTCGAGAAGACCCTCAAGTTCTTCAACGACGGAGACCTCATCGAGGGCACCGTTGTGAAGATCGACCGCGACGAGGTCCTCCTCGACGTCGGGTACAAGACCGAGGGCGTAATCCCCTCACGCGAACTTTCCATCAAGCACGACGTCGACCCCTCCGAGGTCGTCCAGGTCGGCGACAGCGTCGAGGCGCTCGTTCTCCAGAAGGAGGACAAAGAGGGCCGCCTCATCCTGTCCAAGAAGCGCGCGCAGTACGAGCGTGCGTGGGGCGACGTGGAGAAGATCAAGGACGCCGACGGCGTCGTCACGGGTTCGGTGATCGAGGTCGTCAAGGGTGGCCTCATCGTCGACATCGGACTCCGCGGATTCCTCCCCGCCTCGCTCATCGAGCTGCGCCGCGTGCGCGACCTCACGCCGTACCTCGGCCAGGAGATCGAGGCCAAGATCCTCGAGCTCGACAAGAACCGCAACAACGTCGTGCTGAGCCGCCGCGCGCTGCTCGAGCAGACGCAGTCGGAGAGCCGCACGACGTTCCTCAACAACCTCGCCAAGGGCCAGGTCCGCAAGGGTGTCGTCTCGTCGATCGTCAACTTCGGTGCGTTCGTCGACCTCGGCGGTG
>JAODAU010000132.1 GCA_025463615.1 Microbacteriaceae bacterium
ATCTCTCCGACCGGCCTGCCGCCGGCGAACCCATACGCGCTGTGGGCGGCGCCGAGCCTCGACGGGGCGTACCTCGGCACGGCCGTGCGCGGCGAGGGTCGCTTCCAGCTTGCTGTGATGACCACCTCGCCGTGGGACGACGCCGAGGACATCGTGATCGAGCCGGGCATCCGCGCCGTCCTCGACCAGGCCGTCACCGCGCTCGGCGAGCTCGGGCACGGCATGGAGGAGGTGACGCTGGAGCCGGGCGACTACGCCCGTCACTTCACCACGGTCTGGAAGGCGAGCGCGGCCGGGATCGGTGCGCATACCGAGGCCGAGCTCGCGCTGCTCGAGCCGCTCACTCGCTGGCTCGTCGCGCAGGGGCGGGCGCTCGGCGCGGAGCAGCTGCTGGAGGCGCTGGCCGGGCTCACGGCGTTCGAGCGGCGCGTCATCCGCCGGTTCGCGCCCTACGACGCCGTGCTCACGCCGACGCTGGCGCAGTCGTCGCGGCCCATCGGCTGGTACTCGACCGACGACCCCGAGCTCAACTTCGCCCAGCAGGTGCGGTACGCGCCGTTCACGTCGTTCGCCAACGTCTCCGGGCTGCCGGCGATCACGCTGCCGTTCGGCACGGACGACGACGGGATGCCGGTGGGCGTGCAGCTCGTCGGGCGCCCGGGCGGCGAGGCGGCCCTGTTCGCCATCGGCGCGCAGCTCGAGCGCCGCCGGCTCTGGCAGCGGCGCCACCCCCCGCAGTGGTAATGACCGGTCGCTGAGGTTCTCGAAGCGGCCCTTCGATAACCTCAGGGATCGGGAAACTCGAAGTATTTACTTAGGTAAGGCATGCCATACTTGGAGCGTGCAGACCTCCGACTCCCTCACCTCAGCGATCAGCTGGAACCCGGGACCCCAGGATCGCCTGCTCATCGCCGGGGACGAGTCGTCGATCCCCGCCATCCGCACGCTCCTCGCCACGCTCGACCAGAAGGCGCGCGGGCAGGTCTTCGTCGAGGTCGCCTCCGAGGCGGACATCGATCCGCTCGCCGGCCCCGGCCGCGTGACGGTCTGCTGGCTGGTCCGCGAGCGCGGGCAGTCGCTTCGCCGCTCGATGGATGCCTGGCTCAGCGAGATGCTCCCCGTCGAGTTCGACCGCGAGCACAGCATCTACGCGTGGATCGCCTCCGAGGGCTCGGCGCGCCTGCTCAGCTCCAACTGACGCACCGCCCAGCCTGACTGCTCAACTGAGCCCGAGCAGGTCCTCGGTCGTCGTCCACAGCGTTGCGGCGAGCACGAGGTCGTGCGCGGCCGGGTTCTCGCGGCCGTTAGGCTTCATCCGCGCGAAGTACGTGCCGCTCGGCGCGCTGAGCTCGCCGGTCGCCAGCGCCACCAGGGGCGCCGCGCCCTGCTCGTTGCTCAGCCCGAGGTGCCGCCGGCTGATCCACTGGGCGAAGCGCATGATGGCCACCTCGTCACCGAACCCGCTGGCCACGTACCCGGGGTGGAACGCGTACGCCGTGATCTCCGGATGCCGCCGCGCGAGCTCGTGCACGAACAGGTTGGTCTCGAGCTTGGTCGCGGCATACTGCGGCCACCCGCCCAGCCAGGACGCGTGCTCGCGCCCGAGGTCGTCGAGGTCGACGTGGCCCGACGTGTTGGAGTTGCTCGAGGTGGCGATCATCGTGCCCGCGCTTTCGGCCATCCGGGGGAGCAGCAGGCGGGTGAGCAGCACGGGCGCGAGGTAGTTGGCCTGCAGGGTGAGCTCGAAGCCGTCCGCGGTGACCCGACGCGTCTGCACGAGGCCGCCCGCGTTGTTCGCGAGCACGTCGATGGTCGGGTAGCGCTCCAGCAGCGCCGCCGCGAGGTCGCGCACCTGGTCGAGCTCGCCGAAGTCGGCGACGAACGCCGTGCCACCGGTCTCCTCGGCAACGGCTGCGGTTCGTTCGGCGTTCCGCCCCACTACCGCGAGCTCGGCTCCAGTCGCCGCCAGGGCCACGGCGGCCGCCCTCCCCACACCGGAGCTCGCCCCGGTGATCACGACCGTGCGCGTCACGACGCGAGCCCCACCCGCTCGGCGCTGAGCTCCCAGAGGGTGGATGCCGCGGTGCTGTCGTTCGCGATGCGGCGCGTGAGCCCGCCCGGCTTCAGCCCGTCGAAGTACGTGCCGCTCGGCACCCCGAGGTCGGAGACGGAGGCGAGATGGATGAGCGGGGCGGCACCCTGCGCGGGCGTGCGCCCGAGGCGTCCGCCGCTCACCGCGTTGCCGAACCGCACGAGCGCGGAGCCGCTGCCGAACGACGTCGATACATACCCCGGATGGAATGAATAGGCGGTCATCGTTGGCTCGCGCCGCGCGAGCTCCCTGATGAACATGATCGTCTCGAGTTTGCTCGTGCCGTACGCACCCCAACCCGCGGCGTAGGTGCGGTGCGACCAGTCGAGGTCGTCGAGGTCGAGGCGGCCGAGCAGGTTCGCGGCGCTGGCTGTGGAGATCACGCGCCCGCGGCTCCTGCGCAGCCGGTCGAGCAAAAGGTTCGTGAGCAGGAGGGGCGCGAGGTGGTTGTGCTGGAACGTGCGCTCGTAGCCGTCCTTCGAGATGCCGCGCTTCGAGACGAGGCCACCGGCGTTGTTGGCGAGCACGTCGATCGAGGAGTACTTCTTCAGCAGCTCCGCCGCCAGGCGCTGCACGTCGTCGAGGCTGTCGAAGTCGGCGACGAACGCGGTGCCGCCCGTCTCGGCGGCGACGGCCTTCGTGCGCTCGGGATTGCGCCCGACGATCGCCACCCGGGCGCCGTTGCCGGCGAGGTCGATCGCCGCTGCACGCCCGAGGCCGGAGCTCGCGCCCGTGATGACGACGGTCAATCCATCGAGGGCTCGGGTCACAGGCATGTCTCGTTTGTATCACCGATTAGTGTCGAAGGATGGTCGCCGGACTGAGGGTCGCGATGGTGTCGATGCACACCTCGCCCGTCGCCCTGCCCGGCACCGGCGACTCCGGCGGCATGAACATCGCGATTCTCGAGACGGCGGTGCAGCTCGCCCGCCGCGGCGCGGTCGTGGACCTCGTGACTCGGGCGGTCGGGGAGCCCGGCAGCCGCGAGCTGGCGGAGGGCGTGACGCTGCACGAGCTGGCCGCCGGGCCGCGGGGGCCGATCCCCAAGGAGGGGCTCGCGGAGGTCGTCGACGAGTTCGGCGAGGCCGTGGCGGCGCTCACCGGGCGGCTGCAGCCGCGGTACGACCTCATCCACGCGCACTACTGGCTGAGCGGGCTGGCGACGCTGCCGGTGGCGCTGGAGCTGGGGCTGCCGCTCGTGCAGAGCTTCCACACGGTCGCGGCGATGAAGAACGCCGACGCCGACCTGCGGCCGGAGCCGGAGCGGCGGGTGCGCACCGAGATGTTCCTGGCCGGCCAGGCGAGCGCGATCATCGCCGGCTCCGCCGCTGAGGCGACCGCGCTCATCGATCTCGTGCGCGCTCCGGCCGACAGAGTGTGGGTGATCCCGCCCGGCGTGGACATCGACGTGTTCCGGCCGGATGCCGATGTGCGCGGCATCCGCGAGGCGCTGGGCGTCGCATCCGATCGCCCGCTGCTCAGCGTCGTGGGGCGGGTGCAGCCGCTGAAGGACCAGCTGCTGGCCGTGCGCACGCTCGCTGAGCTGCACGCGCGGCGCGGCTGGGCGCCGGTGCTCGTGGTCGCCGGCGACGCCACACCGGGCTCCGAGGACTACGCCGCGTCGCTGCGGCACGCGGCCGCCGAGCTCGGGGTCGCGGATTCGGTGGTGTTCGCCGGGGCGCTGGGGCGGGCGGAGCTCGCGGGGCTGCTGGCGGCATCCTCGGTCACGCTGGTCACCTCGCGGTCGGAGACCTTCGGCCTGGTCGCACTGGAGTCGGCGGCGAGCGGCACGCCCGTCGTCGCGTTCCGCGGGACGGGGCTCGTGGAATCCGCGCCCGACGGCGTCGCCGGCGTGCTGCTCGACACCCGCGACCCGCGCGAGTGGGCGCGCGCCGTCTCCGACCTGCTCGACGACCCGGAACGGCTCGCGCGGCTCGGGCGCACGGCGCGGGACCACGCCTCCGGGCTCACCTGGGCCGCGAGTGCCACCGCCCTGCTCGGCGTCTACGGCAGCCTGGTGCGGCCGGGTCAGTCGGCCGGGCGCCCGTAGGTCTCGAGCAGCCGCAGCCAGATCTCGTTCATCGTCGGGTAGGCGGGCACCGCGTGCCAGAGGCGGTCCAGCGGCACCTCGCCCACGATGGCGGTCGTCGCCGCGTGGATGAGCTCCGAGACGTCCTGGCCCACGAACGTGACGCCCAGGATGACGCCGCGCTTCTCGTCCACGACCATGCGGGCCTGCCCGTCGTAGCCGTCGGCCTGCAGCGCCGCCCCGGCGACCCAGCCGATGTTGTAGTCGACCACGCGGATGTCGTACCCGGCCTTCTCCGCGGCCGCGGCGGTGAGGCCGGCAGACGCCACCTCGGGGTCGCTGAACGTCACCTGCGGCACGGCCTCGTGGTCGGCGGTCGCGACGTGCTTGCCCCAGCGGTTGTCGTGCACGCGGTGGCCGAGGGCCCGCGCCGCGATCACGTCACCGGCCGCGCGGGCCTGGTACTTGCCCTGGTGGGTGAGCAGGGCGCGGTGGTTGACGTCGCCGCAGGCGTAGAGCCAGTCCACGCCTTTTACCCGCATCGTGTCGTCGACGTCGAGCCAGTCGCCGGGGGTGAGGCCCACGACATCCAGCCCGATGTCCATGGTGCGCGGCACGCGGCCGATCGCCACGAGCACCTCGTCGGCCTGCACCGAACGGCCGTCCTCGAGCTCGATGGTCACCCCGTCGTCGTCGCGCGAGACCGACTTTGCGTTCGCACCCTGCAACACGGTCGCCCCGAGCTTCTCGAGCGAGGCCTGCACCATCTCGCCGGCGAACGGCTCCAGGTTCGTGAGCAGCGGACCGCGGGAGAGCACGGTGACCTCGGTGCCGAAGGTGGCGTACGCGGTGGCCATCTCCACGCCGACGACCCCGCCGCCGATGATCGCGAGCCGCTTCGGCGCGACCTCGGCGCTCGTCGCGTCGCGGCTGGTCCACGGCTTCGCGTCGGCAAGGCCGGGCACGTCGGGGAGCAGCGGGTCGGACCCGACGCTCAGCGCCACCGCGAACCGTGCGGTGTACACCGTGCCGTCGACGGTCACCTCGCGCTCGCCGGTGAGCCGGGCATGGCCGCGAACGAGGTCGATGCCCGCACCCTTGACCCACTCGACCTGGCTCTCGTCGTCCCAGTTGTGGGTGAAGCCGTCGCGACGCTTGAACGTGGCGGCGACGTCGATGTCGCCTGTGGCGGCCTCGCGCGCCCCGCCGACCGCCTTCGCAGCCCGCAGGGCGATGCCGCTGCGCAGGAGCGCCTTGGACGGCATGCAGGCCCAGTATGAGCACTCGCCGCCGACCAGCTCGCTCTCGATGAGCAGGGCGGTCAGGCCCCCCTGCACGGCGCGATCCGCGATGTTCTCCCCGACCGCGCCGGCGCCGATGACGATCAGGTCGTACTCGTGAGTGCTCATGCCTTCAGGCTACTTGCGAGCCGGGCTCGGGCAAGGGGCTGGGGTCGATGAATCGGCGGTTGCTCAGGTGCGCAGCCGCGCGAGTCGATCGGAGATCGCGCTCTCCAGGCGTGCGGTCGCGCGGGCGTCGAGCCCTATGTCGCCCAGCGACGGGAGCAGCGAACCGACGCCCGATACGACGTCGTCCAGGATGCGGGTGATCACGCGCGGTCGCAGTCCGTAGAATTCCGCGAACCCCCGGAACATGCTTCCGGTGATCTTCATGTCGCGACCCTCGAACTGCAACGCCATGCGATCGTCTCCGTAGGGCAGCGTTGTGAGCAGGTCGTAGGCGGGGGTGACGGACCAGACGCCATCCGGTTCGTTGAAGACGCTCACGTTCTTGGCGTGAAGGTCGCCGTTTCCGATCGCGTAGCTGAAGACGAACTGTCGCAGGAGGCGGGCCGCCGAGAGGGCGGTCGTTGTCGTCACTGCGCAGACGACGTCGAACACCTCGCGCGTGGACATCCGATACTTCGCCACGGGCCATCGGCCCGCGAGCTGGGTGGCGTCTTCCTGTGCGATCCTTCGGAGGGCACCGCCTTTCACCGGCACGCGGTCGAACCGCTCGACCGCCAGTCCGGCGTTTCCCTCGCGGTCGCGGATGACCTGGAACGGGGGCACGGTCAAGCCGCACACCCGCGCCGCGTCGAGGAAGAACGCCTCGTTCTCGACGAGGCGTGGGTAGGCGACCGGATTGAGTTTGAGGATGGATGCCGCACCGGCGATCCGGGTCGGGATTGAGATCATCGAGTCGCTGAGTTTGTCCTGAACGCCGGGGATCGACGCATCTCGATTCCCCGCACCCCTGCCGATCGCATCGTCGAAGACCTCGGAGAACAGCACGGTCGCTGGATCGAGGACCTCGGGTGCGGCGCCGGGCGTCGACGGGTCCGCACCGGCGGGCAGCACTCGCACGTCGCCGACGCAGTCCGACCCCACGGCGATGAGCTGTGACAACTCGTCGTCGCGGGACGCCTTGAGATCGTCCTGCAGGGAGCTGAGCCGTCGACCTTCCGGGAGCAATCCCGCGAAGAACGGCGGGACGGCGCCGCCTGCCGCGCGATAGGGCTCCGCCCTCAGCGGCAGTGTCGTCGCCACGGGGCGCAGGCTTGTGGTCAGGAACCCCGGATCATACGAGAACCGAACGGCATCCCCCATCCGGTCGAGGAATCCCGCGAGTACGTCGCCCTGGTAGACGTCTGCCTCACGGACTGCCTCAGCGTGTTCGGCCACGCGCGGCCCTCCCGATCGGTGCGACCTCGAGTTCGAGCCCGAGCGTAGCGGTCACCGCGATCAGGTTCGTCAAGCTCGCTCCGCGAGGACCCCGCGCAGATTCGATCTCGCTGAGGGTCCTGCGATCGATCCCCGAGAGCTCTGCCACTTCCTGCTGTGTGAGTTTGAGCAGGTGCCTGCGTCCGGCGATCGCTGCCCCGATTTGTGCCGCATCCATGGTCACTCCGAAAATGTACGTTAAAGGCCGCAAATTCGGGCCGAATGCATCGATTGTAGTCGAAACCATGAGAAATGCGGTGAAAACACCGCATTTCCGGTTGCTCAGCTGGCGAGGGCGCCCACGATGCGCAGGATGCTGCCCAGGTCGTCGGCCGCGGCATCCGGTGAGGCGCGCGCGAAGCCCGCGATGCCCGCACCAACCAGCGGCAGCGCGCCGCGGGCGGTTCCGATGAGCTCGAGCAGGGTCGAGAGGGTGAGGCCGAACGGCACGGGGTCGCTCACGCCCTCCAGCTCGCCCGGGTCGAGCACGTCCACGTCGATGTGCACGTAGAGCGAGGTCGCGCCGGTGGCGGTGAGGGCCGCGGCGAGGGCTGCGGGGCTCGCGGCATCCGGCGCCAGGAGCGTGATGTTCGAGGCGTCGAGGTACTCGAGCTCGCCGTCGTCGATGGCGCGGGCGCCCACGATCACGACGTTCGAACCGAGGATCGGGGATGCCGGCCGCAGCGCGTCGGCGCCCTCGCCGAGCAGCGTGCGCAGCACCATCCCGCCGAACGCGCCCGACGGGGACGACTCGGGGGTGTTGAGGTCGGGGTGCGCGTCGAACCAGAGCACCGCGGTGTCCGGGCGCACCGCGGCGGGCACGGCCGCCAGTTCGACGCCGCAGTCCCCGCCCACCACGATGGGCAGCCCGCTCGACGCCGCCAGCTCGAGGGCCAGGGCGTCGCGCGTGCCCGCGATGGCGCTCAGCCGACGCACCGCCGTGCCCTCGTCGCTGCCCGCGCCGAGCGGCACGGTGACAAGGGTGGTGGACGCGGAGGGGAGGTCGCCGCGGATAGCCTCGGCTCCGTCCGCGAGGCGCATCGCCCTCGCATTGACGGAACCCTGCCACTCGGGGACGACGAAGAATCTGGCTGCCACGAGACCAGTATGCCGTTAGCGGTGGCTGGTGTGCCCCGGCTCGATGGTGCGCGGCGCCACGGCGAGATTCGCGACCAGCTCCTCGCGGTTCTGGCGGGTGACGTAGGCCGGGCGGTCGCGCTCGACGCGCCAGCTCTCGCTGAGCGGGCCGATGTTCACGGTGTCGAAGCCGAACTGGTCGTAGAGGGCCGTGACGAAGTCCGAGGCATCCGCGAAGTCGGAGGCCGTGGCCAGCGCGCGACGGTTCGGGGTGCCGGCGGGAACACCGTCGGTGAGGATGTCGGCGGAGCCGATGTGGTTGAACCCCTTGGCCACGTGCGATCCCGGCAGGTGCTTCTGCAGCAGGCCGGTCACGGTGTCGACGCCCTCGTCGAGCGACGCGACGTGTCCGTCGCGCTCGAAGTAGTAGTTGTTCGTGTCGATCACGATCTTGCCGTCGAGAGGGGCGACGGGGATGCCGTCGATCGCCTTGAACGGAACGCTCACGACCACGACGTCGCCGGCCTCCGCGGCCTCCTCGGCGGTCGCCGCGCGTGCCTCCGGGCCGAGCTCCGCGACGAGCGGGGCCAGCGTCTCCGGGCCGCGGGAGTTGCTGAGCACGACGTCGTAGCCGTTCTCGATGGCCTTGCGCGCCACGTTGCCGCCGATGTTTCCTGAACCGATGAATGCGATAGTCGTCATGCCGGGAGCAACGGGCGTAGCGACGAAAACCTTCCCTATCCCAGCCGAATCGCAGCCAGCGGCCCCGTAATGAGGTCGTTCGACACGAAGGCGCCCGACGCGTCGGTGCGGGTGAGGTCGATGGCGGCGGAGAGGCCATAGTCGCCCGGGCCCACGCTGGGGAGGTCGTCGCGGAACCCGTCGAGGTCGTCTTCGGTGCCGCAGCGCACCGGTGTGACGCTCGCCTGGTAGGTCATCGACTCGCCGGGGGCGAGGTCGACGACCACCGCGAGCATGATCATCGGGCCGTTCGAATGCCAGAGCACGGTGCCGCCCTGCGAGAGGGCGATGGCCGGGCTGGCGGCGGTCGTGCCGGTGACGCGCTCGGTGCCCGTGTTGGTGAGGGTGACGGTGCCGTCGATCGTCGCGGCCGTCGAGCTGGCGGATGCCGGGAAGTGCGGCGTGAGCACCAGCCCCGATTCGGCGGGCGCGACCTCGGCGAGCGGGCCGCCGCAGAGGTTGATGCGGTCGGCGGGGGCGCGCTTGGTGCCGGGCGCGACGGGGGTGCCGCCGGACGCGGCATCCTTCTGCGGGCCGACCGACGACGACGCCGCGCCGACGACCGCCTGGGGGAGCAGCGAGCGGATGCCGGCGATGCTGCCCGCGCCGATGCCGACGACCGCGAGCGTGGTGACGCCGCCGACCGCGACCTGCCTGCCGCGGTGCCGCCGGGCGCTCGCCCGCACGATCGGTCGGGGGTCGATCGGCGCCCCGATGGGGGCGCCGCGCAGGGCGTCCCTCAGCTGCTCTTCAGTGCGCATCGTTCGTCTCCGTCTCCTTCTCCAGCGCTATCGCGAGTTTCGCGAGCGCGTCGCTCAGGTACCGCTTCACCGTGCCCGGGCTGATGCCCAACCACTCCGCGATGTCGGCGACCTGCAGGTCGTCGTAGTAGCGCAGCACGACGCAGGCGCGCTCGCGGGGGCTGAGGCGGGCGAGCTCGCCCTGCACGTCGATGCGGCTCTCGATGCCGGCATCCGGCGAATCGATCGTCTCGGGGCTCACCGCCAGGTGTCGGATGCGCCGCCAGCGCGAGCGCCTGCGGCCGCCATCGAGGTAGGTGTTGAGGATGGCGCGGCGCACGTAGGCCTCCGCGCTGCTCACCCCGAAACCGTTGCGGAGCCGGCCGAACGTGGCGACCAGAGCGTCCTGCACGAGGTCGGCCGCGTCATCCTGGTCGCCGCAGAGCAGCACGGCGTAGCGCTGCAGCGCATCGCCGCGGTCGCTGACGAGCGTCGTCACCACACCCTGCCACCCAGCGTCGTTCGCCACGAATCACCTCACGTCTCATCCTCTAAGACGCACGACCCAGCCCAAACGTTGGGTCAAGCCCGCGAGGGGCCCGAATCTACCGGTCGAAACACCGGATCGGCGGTAGATTCGGGCCCCTCAGCGAGGTGTCAGCGCTCGGTGGCGTAGGCCAGGCGGCGACGGATGTCGGCGAGCTGGGTCGTCAGCTCGGGCGGCAGGCGGTCGCCGAACTCGGCGAAGAAGCGCTCGGTGCCCGCGAGCTCGCGCAGCCAGGCCTCCGGATCGAGGTCGAACAGCTCGGCCCAGTCCGCGCGGGTGACGTCGGTGCCCTCGAGGTCGATGCCGCCGTCGACCGGCCGCCAGCCCAGGGGAGTGTCCGCGGCGGGCGCGCGACCGGCCACCCGGTCGGTGATCCACTCGAGCACGCGGATGTTCTCGGCGAACCCGGGCCAGAGGAAGCGGCCGTCTGCGCCCTTGCGGAACCAGTTCACCTGGAAGATCTTCGGCGGCGCGGTGAGCGTGCGGCCGAACTCGAGCCAGTGCGCCCAGTGGTCGGCCATGTTGTAGCCGCAGAACGGGTTCATGGCGAACGGATCGCGGCGCAGCTCCCCGACCGTGCCCTCCGCCGCGGCGGTGCGCTCCGACGAGACCGTCGCGCCCACGAACACGCCGTGCTCCCAGCCGCGCGCCTCGACCACGAGCGGCACGTTGGTGGCGCGGCGCCCGCCGAACACGATCGCGTCGATCACGACACCCTCGGGGTCGTTCCAGTCGGGCGCGATCGTGGGGCACTGGGCCGCGGCGACCGTGAAACGCGAGTTCGGGTGGGCCGCGGGGGTGTCGGATGCCGGGGTCCAGGGCGCGCCGCGCCAGTCCGTGAGGCGGCCGGGCGCGGCATCCGTGAGCCCCTCCCACCACACGTCGCCGTCGTCGGTGAGCGCCACGTTGGTGAAGATCGTGTCGTGGGTGAGGGTCTCGACCGCGCTTCGGTTCGTCGCGAGGCCGGTGCCGGGTGCGACGCCGAAGAAGCCGGCCTCCGGGTTGATCGCGCGCAGCCGCCCGTCGTCGCCGGGGGCGAGCCAGGCGATGTCATCGCCGATCGTCTCGACCTTCCAGCCCGGGATCGTGGGGGTGAGCATCGCGAGGTTCGTCTTGCCGCAGGCGGAGGGGAAGGCGGCCGCGATGTGGAAGGCGCGGCCGCCCGGGTTGGTGACCCTGATGATGAGCATGTGCTCAGCAAGCCAGCCCTCCTCGCGCGCCATGACGCTCGCGATCCTCAGCGCGAACGACTTCTTCGCGAGGAGGGCGTTTCCGCCGTAGGCGGATCCGAAGGACCAGATCTCCCGGTCCTTCGGAAAATGTGAGATGTACTTCGTCTCGTTGCACGGCCAGGCCACGTCCCGCTCGCCGGGGGCGAGCGGCGCGCCGACCGTGTGCACGGCGCGCACCCAGCGCGTGCCCGGCGCGATGCGGCGCAGGGCGTCGGAGCCCATGCGGGTCATGATGCCGGTCGAGACGACGACGTAGGGGGAGTCGGTGACCTGCACGCCGAGGCGTGACAGGGGGCTGCCGACCGGCCCCATCGAGAACGGGACGACGTACATCGTGCGGCCGCGCATGCTGCCGTCGAACAGGTCGTCGAGGGTGGCGCGCATCTCAACCGGGTCGCGCCAGTTGTTCGTGGGGCCGGCATCCGCCTCGGTGTCGGAGCAGATGAAGGTGCGGGCCTCGACGCGCGCGACGTCGGAGGGGTCGCTGCGGGCGAGGTAGCTGCCGGGGCGAAGTTTCTGGTTGAGGGCGGTGAGCGTGCCCTGCTCCACCATGAGGGCGGTGAGGCGCTCGCGCTCGGCGGCCGATCCGTCGCACCAGACCACGGCATCCGGCTGGGCCAGCGCGGCCAGGCCCGACACCCAGGCGACGACCGACGGATCGGCGCCCGCGGGGGCGGTCGCGGCGTTCACGGTGGGGCGACTGGACGTGATCGTCATCGTGGTGTCCTCAACGGTGGGGGGCGAAAGACTGCTCGGTAGTTTCAGAATGCGACACCCCAGCCGCATAGTCGCGCGACTTCGACTGGAAAGAACCGTCGTTCTTTCGCTATGGTGAAGAACATGACCGACCTCGCGACCCTCGGGCAGCGCATCCGCCACTTCCGCACCGAAGCGAACCTCACCCTCGACCAGCTGGGCGCGACGGTGGGCATCGCCGGCAGCCAGCTCTCGCTCATGGAGAACGGACGCCGTGAGCCGCGCCTCTCGCTGCTGCAGAGCATCGCCTCCACCGTGGGTGTGCAGGTCGCCGACCTGCTCGACGAGAAGCCGCCGACCCGACGAGCCGCGCTCGAGATCGAACTGGACCGGATGCAGAAGGGCGCCGTCTACCAGGGGCTCGGGCTGCCCGTCATCCGCCCGGCCCGCACGATGGCCGACGAGACGCTGGATGCCATGGTGGGCCTGCACCGCGAGCTCGCCCGCCGCGCCCGCGAGTCGATCGCCACCCCCGAGGAGGCGCGCCGCGCCAACACCGAACTGCGGCAGTACATGCGCACGCAGGACAACTTCGTGCCCGAGATCGAGGCGCTCGCCGAGGAGGCCGTGCGCGGCGTCGGCTACACGACCGGCGCGCTCACCCACCGCGCGGTTAACCTCATGGCCAAGAAGCTCGGCTTCGAGCTCATCTTCGTGAACGACCTGCCGCACTCCACGCGCTCGGTCACCGATCTCGAGAACGGGCGCATCTACCTGCCGCCGGCCTCGATTCCCGGGGGCCACGGCCTGCGCTCGATGGCGCTGCAGGCGATCGCGCACCGCCTGCTCGAGCACCACGAGCCGCAGAGCTACGCCGAGTTCCTGCGCCAGCGGCTCGAGATCAACTACTTCGCCGCCGCCTGCCTGATGCCGCTGCGCCAGTCGGTCGAGTTCCTCACCGCCGCGAAGAACGAGCGCAACCTCGCCGTCGAGGACTTCCGCGACGCGTTCGGTGTCACGCACGAGGCCGCGGCGCTGCGCTTCACAAACCTCGCCACCTCACGCCTCGACATGACCGTGCACTTTCTGCGCGTCGGCGAGGACGGCGCGCTCTACAAGGGCTACGAGAACGACGGCCTGCAGCTGCCCACCGACGTGACCGGATCGATCGAGGGCGAGTTCGTCTGCCGACACTGGAGCGCGCGCACCGCCTTCGGCCGGGCCAACCGCACGAACGAGTTCTACCAGTACACCGACACGCCCGCCGGCACCTACTGGTGCTCCACGCAGACCGGCACCGCGGGCAACGAGGAGTTCTCGATCAGCTTCGGCGTGCCGTTCGCCGACGCGAAGTGGTTCCGCGGGCGCGACACGACGGCTCGCGAACTGTCCCGCTGCCCCGACGAGAGCTGCTGCAAGCGGCCGGAGAGCGAGGTGGCGAACCGCTGGGCGCACAAGGCGTGGCCGAGCGCGCGGCTGCACGCGCACATCCTCTCGCCGCTGCCGACCGGCGCGTTCCCGGGGGTCGACGACACCGAGCTGTACGCGTTCCTGGAGAATCACTCGCAGAACGACTGAGCGCTACCAGTCCTGCGGCTGGGTGAAGAAGCCGGTGGGGTCGTACTTGGAGCGGATGCCGGCGAGCCGGGCCGCGTTGCCCGCGAAGTACGACGTGTTCGGGTCGGCGAGCGACCCGTCTGCATAGTTGACGTAGGCGCCCTGGCCCCATTCCGGAACCATCGCAGCGCGGAAGCCGCGCACGTAGGCGTCGAGCGGAGCCGGGTCGGCGCCGTTCGCGAACGTGGCCGTGTACTGCACGCTGAACAGGGCCGAGCGGTGCGGGAACGCCGAGTCCCCGGCGGCGACCGCGGTGACCTGGCCGCCGAGCGCGTCCATCGAGATGCCCGCCTCCTTCACGCCGGCCACGGCCTTCGCCGCGGTCACCTGCGCGATGAGGGCCTGGATGCCGGCGTCGTCGAGCGCCTTGTAGGCGATGTGCGAGGTGGCAGAGAACGACTCGCGCGTGAGCTTGCCGCCGGCGGCGGTCGTGCACTGCGCGACCGGGATCCCGGCGCATCCCGCGTAGCTCATCATCGCGTCGTGGTACGTGTGCTGGGTCGCGCCGTTGTGGGTCGGCGCGGTGCCCACCGCGGCGAGGAAGCCGGCGAGCTGCGCCGCGAGCCCCGACTGCGGTCCGAGCCAGGTGCCGGAGACGAAGATGCCGAAGCCCGAGCCGTAGGCCGGCCCGTTGAGCAGCTTGAGCGTCGACCACAGCCGCGGGTCGGCGATCGGCGCCCAGGCCTGCCACGCCTTCACGACGGAGGCCGCGGATGCCGTGGGCCAGCTGAGCGAGAACATCGTGACGGTGGGCGCCGGCCTCGTCTCGAACGTGAGCGACGTCACGACCCCGAGGTGGCCCCCGCCGCCCCCGCGGCAGGCCCAGAACAGGTCGGGCTCGGTGGTCGCGTTCGCGGTGTGCACCTTGCCGTCGGCCGTGACGAGCTCGATCTCGGAGAGCGAGTCGCAGGTGAGCCCGTAGGCGCGCACGAGCACGCCGACCCCGCCGCCCAGGGTGAGCCCGGTGATGCCGACCGTGGCGCACGAGCCGCCCGCGATGGCGCGCCCCGCGTTGCCGACCGCGTCGTAGACCTGGGCCAGCGAGGCGCCGGCCCCGATCGTGGCGGTGCCGTCGGCGGCCACCGTCACGGTGTCCATGGCCCGGGTGTCGATCACGAGCGAGGGCTTCACGCCGGTGCCGGGGGCACCGCCTGCCGAGTAGCCGGGGTAGTTGTGGCCGCCGGAACGGAGGGCGACCGGCACGGAGTACTTGCGGGCGAAGGCGAGGGCGGCCGTGACATCCGCGGAGCCGGCGGCGCCCAGCACGGCGAGGGGCTGGGCCGCGTCCCAGCGCGGGTTCTCGGTGAGCTTCGCCGTGGAATAGGTGGGATCGCCCGGTCGGGCGAGCGTTCCAGTGACGGCGGCGGCCAGCGCGGCCCAGTCCGGCGGACCGACGGGCGAGCGGGTGGGGGTTGGCTTCGGCTCGGGCGCGCACGCGGCGAGCAGGCCGACTGCCCCGAGGGCGCCGAGGCCCAGGATGCTGCGGCGCGTCACATCCTTCATGGCTCGTCCCTTCGCGCCGCGAGTGCCGTGCGCACGATGCCGATGCGCGACGTCACCCTCCATCGTCGCAGGATCTCGCTCACGTGCTTCTCCACCGTCTTGATGCTGATGCCGAGCTCGCGCGCGATCTCCTCGTTGGTGTGGCCGAGCACGATGCGCTCCACCACCGCGCGCTGGCGCGGGGTGAGGGGAGCGGGCGGCTCCGCCCCGTCGTCGGGCACCACGGTGGCGAGGCGCGCGGCGACCGCGAAGCGGGACGCGACGCCGAACGCCGCGAGCACGCGCGAGACGTGGGCGCGCACCGTGTGCTGGGAGAGGTGCAGCCGGGCCGCGATCGCCCGGTTGCTGTGGCCCTCGGTGATGAGCCGTGCGACCTCCCGCTCGCGGGGCGAGAGTCCGGACCATCCGGTGCCGGACTGCGGTCGCGGCCTGCGACGGCGCAGCGCGGTCGGCTCGGCGAACGCCTCGGAGACGACGGCTCCCGCGGCGTCCGGCGAAATCCCGGCCGAGGCAAGCGCCTCGCGCGCCTCCTGCAGCAGCTCCTCGGCGGATGCCGCCTCCACCGTGCGCCCGTCGGCCACGGCGTGCTCGATGGAGAGTTGCGCCCACGCGGCGCCCTCGGTCACGCGCCCGGCGAACAGCTCGACCCGGCTGAACAGCCGCTCCACGGTGGGGCGCGACGCGGAGTGGCCGAGCAGGGGCCTGGCCTGCTCCCGCCAGGCCTCGGCCGCATCCAGGTCGCCCGCCTCGATCGCCGAGGTGGTGAGGAGTTCGAGCCCGAGGGCGCGATCCACGATGGTGAGGCCCTCGAGGCCGGCATCCCTCCCGGCGAGCAGTACGAACTGCACCGCTCGGGCGACCTCCCCGGCGGCGAGCAGGCCGTACGCGACGAGGAGGTAGCTGCCCGTCGACATGTAGCTGCCGGGCAGCGGGAGTTCGCGCTCGAGGCGGTCGGCCATCGCCAGCACGGTCTGCCGCTGTGCCGCGCTGCCGAGCAGGAAGCACAGCGTGGCGTCGAGCAGCAGCGTCGTCGCCTCTTCGCGGGCGCTCGAGCGCGCGACCTCGCCGAGCGCGATGGCCTGGTCCGTCATCCCCTGGAAGCCGAGTGCGCGCATCCGCATCACGTGCATGACCGTGAGGTACGGATGCGACGAGCCGTCGTGCTGCAGGAAGCCGGTGGGCGCAGCGCCCGATCGCTCGATGAACTGGGCGGCCAGGTCGAGCCGGCCGCAGGCGAGGGAGGCCTCGGCGAGCAGGTAGAAGACGAACGCGCGGTAGTCGACATCCAGGTCGTCGACGGCGCCCGGGTCGCCCAGGGCGTCGAGCAGGGTGTCCGGCCGGGCCTCGGAGGTGTCGTGCAGCGGCCACGCCGCCGCGGCGAGCCCGGCGG